>JANYFX010000448.1 GCA_025359585.1 Rhizobacter sp.
CGTCAGCCGGCCGATGGCAGCGCTCGAAGTCGACGCTGCCGGCGCGGTCTGGTTCTTCGTTGACCTGCGTTCTTCGCGGGTCGAATTTCTGCGTGTCGTGAACCTGAGTTTTGTCGACGCTGCGCGCGGAACCTATGTCTCGCTCTCGGGCCGCGGCGAGATTCGTTCCGACCACTCGCACATCGAAAAGTTGTGGACACCGTTGGCCAAACCCTGGTTTCCAGACGGCCCGGACTCCACGAACCTCGCACTGCTGAAGTTCGTGCCGCACACCGCCGAGTACTGGGACGCACCGAACAGCAGGATGGTGCGTTTGTTCGCGATGGCCGCCTCGGTCGTCGCCGGCAAACCCATCGGCATGGGCGATCACGCAAAGCTCAACTATTTGTCGGCGCATTGACCGATTCAAACCCTTCAAAGGAATTCACATGAACCGCACCCTTCTGATTTCGGCGCTGTTCGCAGCCTTCGCGATGAGCGCTTGCGACAAACCCACCGTGGTCGCTGTTCCGGTCCCCGTGGCCACCCCCGGGCCCGCCGGCCCGGCCGGCGCCACAGGCGCCACCGGCAACACAGGCTCGATGGGCACGCAGGGCAACGACGGCAACACCGGCGCCACCGGCAAACCCGGCGAAGGCACCACGGTGATCGTGATGCCGGCCGCTTCGGCACCGGCGAACTGACACCGCTTCATTCAACAACAACGAGGAGAACACCATGACTCTGGGAACCATTCTGTTGATCGTGCTGATCCTGATGCTGATCGGCGCGCTGCCGAGCTGGGGGCACAGCAAGAGCTGGGGCTACGGCCCGAGCGGCGGCCTCGGGCTGGTGGTTGTGGTGCTGATCGTGCTGTTGTTGATGGGGCGCATTTGAAGCCTCGTTTCGACACCATGAGGGGGCCCGCCAAAACGGCCGCGTGCATGCTGGCGGCTGGCGTGATGCTGGCCGCGCTCGCCGCGTGCGGCGAGGTGGCCACGCTGACCGTCTCGGCCGGCACCGGGCCGCAGCCCACGCTGCCGGCGCCGGCGCCTTCGCTGATCCCGACCGTCAACATCGCCGCTGCGAAAGGCTGGGCGCCCGGCGCCATGCCGAAGGCGGCGGCAGGCACGCGTGTCGCGGCATTCGCCAGTGGCCTGGATCACCCGCGCTGGCTGCTCGTCTTGCCCAACGGCGACGTGCTGGTGGCCGAAACGAACGCGCCGCCGAAGCCCGACGACGGCAACGGCCTCAAGGGTTGGGTGATGGGCCTGGTGATGAAGCGCGCCGGTGCCGGCACGCCCAGCGCCAACCGCATCACGCTGCTGCGCGACACCGACGGCGACGGCGTGGCCGATCTGAAATCGGTGTTGCTCGAAGACCTGAACTCGCCGTTCGGCATGGCGCTGATCGGCAACGATCTCTACGTGGCCAACTCCGACGCGGTGATGAAGTTTCCATACACCGATGGTGACCTGCGCATCAAGGCGCCGGGCCTGAAAGTGCTCGAATTGCCGGCCGGTCCGATCAACCACCACTGGACCAAGAACCTGATTGCCAGCGCCGACGGCAGCAAGCTCTATGTCACCGTGGGCTCGAACAGCAACGTCGCCGAGCGCGGCCTGGAAGCCGAAGCCGAACGCGCGGCGATCTGGGAAGTCGACGTGAAGAACGGCGCGCACCGCGTCTTCGCTTCCGGCCTGCGCAACCCGAACGGCATGGCGTGGGAGCCGGCCAGCGCGGCGCTCTGGACCGTGGTGAACGAACGCGACGAGATCGGCAGCGACCTAGTGCCCGACTACATGACATCCGTGCGCGACGGCGCCTTCTACGGCTGGCCGTTCAGCTACTACGGTCAGCACGTGGACGAACGCGTGAAACCGCCGCAGCCCGAGATGGTGGCCAAGGCGATCGCGCCCGACTACGCGCTCGGGCCGCACACCGCCTCGCTCGGCCTCGTCTCGTCGGCGGGCACGACACTGCCGGCGCCGTTCGCGAGTGGCATGTTCGTCGGCCAGCACGGCTCGTGGAACCGCCGGCCGCACAGCGGCTACAAGGTCATCTTCGTGCCCTTCGCCGCAGGCAAGCCTGCGGGTGAGCCGGTCGATGTGCTGACCGGTTTCCTGAGCGAAGAAGGCGCGGCCTGGGGCCGGCCGGTCGGTGTGGCGATCGACAAACAGGGCGCCTTGCTGGTGGCCGACGATGTCGGCAACGTGGTCTGGCGCGTGAGCGCCAAACCGTGAGCCGAAGGCCGGCCATACTGGCCGCCGCCTGCAACTCCAGCGTCAGCCCATGACCAAGTACCTCGTCGCTTACGGCGCCACACTGACCGTGATGGTCGCGCTCGATCTGCTGTGGCTCGGGCTGATCGCCAAGCCCATTTACCAACAAGGCATCGGCCACCTGATGGGCGAGTCGCCGAAGATCGCGGTGGCCGTGCTCTTCTATGCGCTCTACGCCGCGGGGCTGGTGTTTTTCGCGGTGGCGGCGCACCCGCCCGGCGACGCGTGGGGCAAGACCTTGTTGTGGGCCGCGCTGTTCGGCTTCTTCGCGTACGCCACCTACGACCTGACCAACCTCGCCACGCTGAAGGGCTGGCCGGTCGGCATGTCGCTGATCGACATGGCCTGGGGCTGCGTGGTCAGCACCGTCTCGGCAGCCGCGGGCAAGTTCGCGCTCGACCGGTTCGTCGCCGGCTGAGGTGTCGGCCGAGGCCTTGAAACCTCCTTGAAACCATCCATATGGATGGTACGAGGAGGGTCACATGACACAGAAAACCGCAGCGCCGCTGGCGAAAGTTGCCGACTCCGAGAAGATCACGATCAACCTCGGCTTCGTCGATCTCGGGCAGATCGACCTGCTGGTCGCCGAAGGTTTCTACGGCAACCGCAGCGACTTCATCCGCACCGCCATTCGAAACCACATCGGCCAGCATGCCGACGCGGTGAAACAGGTGGTGGCGCGCAAGACACTCGTGCTCGGCTTGCAGCACTTCAGCGCGGCCGATCTGCGCGCGGTGAAAGCCGCGAAACAGAAGCTGCGCATCCGCGTGCTCGGCCTGGCCACCATCGCGCACGACGTGGAGCCCGAGCTCGCGCTCGCCACCATCGAATCGATCGACGTGCTGGGTGCCTTGCACGCCAGCCCTGCGGTGAAAGCCGCGCTGAACACCCGATCCGGAAAGAACAAATGATTGAAACTCTGCAAGTCCTGATGCGCTCGGCCACGAAGCTGACGCAGGCCGGGCGTTTGAGCGAAGCCACCCAGGCGATCCAGCGTGCGTTGAGCGGCGTCGGCACGAGGCCGCGCGAAACACCAGCGCATGCGCTTCCCGACACAGCGCCGATGGTGCTCGACGGCTGTGTGTTCGAGGTGCCCGAACCCGGCGCCGCCGCAGCCACGCCCACAGCGGCCGCGTTCACCGGTGGCACGCACACGCATGCCACGCTGACACGCGCCTACAAGCTCTTCGTGCCGCCCGGCCGCGCCGAGCGCCCGCGCGCGCTGGTGGTGATGCTGCACGGCTGCACGCAAGACCCCGACGACTTCGCCGCCGGCACCGGAATGAACACCTGTGCCCTCGAACAGGGCTTCGTGGTGCTCTACCCCGCACAGTCGCAAGACGCCAACCCGTCACGCTGCTGGAACTGGTTCAAGCACAACCACCAGCAGCGTGGCAGTGGCGAGCCGGCCTTGATCGCCAGCATGACGACTGCGGTGATGAAAGAGCAGGGCATCGACCCGGTGCGGGTCTATGTCGCCGGCCTGTCGGCCGGGGGCGCGATGGCGACGATCGTGGCCGAGGCCTACCCGGACATTTTTGCAGCCGTCGGCGTGCACTCCGGTCTGCCGCGTGGCGCGGCGAGCAGCGTGCCCGAGGCCTTGTCGGTCATGAACATCGGCGTGGCCGGCACCGGCCAGCCCGCTCGCAGCCGCCGCGTCGAGGCCGCGTCGAGTGCGCACGTGCCCACGATCGTGTTCCACGGCGACCAGGACCGCACGGTGCACCCGCGCAACGGTGAGCAGGTGATCGCCGCCGCGCTCGGCGGCACGGCCGCCGGCGCTGCGCGTGTCGAGCAGGGTGTGTCGCGCCAGGGCCGGCGTTACACGCGCTCGACCCACGTCGGCGAAGGTGGCAGCGCGCTGGCCGAGCACTGGCTGCTGCACGGCGCCGGCCACGCCTGGTCGGGCGGCCAGGCTGCCGGCTCGTACACCGACGCGGCGGGGCCTGACGCCAGCCGCGAGATGCTGCGGTTTTTCTTCGAGCACCCGCTGCGGCCGCCTCGCTGAGAGGGCGTGCGCTGCGCGCCGAACGCGCAGCGGTTTTGTATGTGCGCTGACGTTCAGACGGAACGCTCGCCGGTGGCTACAAGCGGATTCGGGCGGCATCGAGCGCCGGTCCCCCGTTCGTTTCAACTGACCGCAGGCATGGCGCTGCGGACGTATCCACTCCACGAAGGGTTCAGCATGAGCCGAACCGCGCCCCTCGGCCCGCTCAAGGACCAAAGCCTTGCGCGAGCTTTTTTGGTCACGCCACAGGCCGAAGATGGCACGCCCGTTCGGCCGGCGACCACAAGTTCGCCAGGCGTTTCATCGGATGTTGCGTTCAGGGACTGGGACGGCCTGCTGAGCGCCGTCAAGTTCTGGCGCGTGATCAACTGAGCGCCACGCAAGCCGACGAGCAGCGGGCACGCCACCTCGCTTCGCACGACAGCCTGACGGGGCTGCCGAACCGCAGCTGCTTTCACGAGCGGCTCGGTCGGGCGCTGGCCGATCCCGAGCTGCGACGTCAGGGGCTGGCGCTGCTGTACCTCGACCTCGACGGCTTCAAGTCGATCAACGACGAACACGGCCACGACGCCGGCGACGAAATGCTGCGCATCGTGGCGGCGCGGCTGGCGCGAACGGGCCGGGCCGACGACATGGTCAACCGTGTCGGCGGAGACGAGTACGCGTGCCTGCTGGCCGATGTGCCGAGCCGCGAGCAGCTCAGCCACCTGGCCTGCAAGATGTTCGACGCCGTGGGGGCGCCGATGAAGATCGGCCAGCTCAAGCTCACGGTTCACGCCAGCATCGGCATCGCGATCTGCCCGAGCGATGGTGCGAGCACCGAAGCCTTGGTCAAGAGCGCCGACGAAGCGATGTACCGCGCCAAGCGGCAGAACACCGGCTATGCCTTCTTCGCGGAAGCGGCGGGCCAGGATTCGCGGGTCACCGAGTAGCCGCTCGCGCAGCGTGCGCTGCCGCCTTCGTTTGATCTTCGTCAACCGATCGCCCTGGGTGCAGGCCGATGATGGTGGTGGCCATCTCGTGGCATAGCGAACCCGCAACACGCCAGGGAGACGAATCGTGAACTGCAAGAGTTTGATGGTGCATCTGGAGCTGGGCCGCCCGAATGCGAATTTGCTGCGCATCACGGCCGATCTGGCCGAAAGGTTCGACGCCGCCGTGATCGGCGTGGCCGCCTGCCAGCCGATGCAGATGGTCTACGGCGATGGTTATGTCTCCGGTGAACTGATCGAGCAGGACCGCAGCGAAATCGCGCTCGAAATGAAGAAAGCCGAGGCCGAGTTCCGCGGCGTGCTCGCGGCCCGGGCGCCGAAGCTCAGCTGGCGCTCGACCGAGATGTACGCCTCGCTCGCCGACTACCTGGCGCGCGAGGCGCGTTGCGCCGATCTGGTCATCACCGGCGTCTCGACCGGCGACCTGTTCGACGCGTCGCGGGCCGTGAACACCGGTGCTCTCGTCATGCAGGTGGGCCGGCCGGTGTTGGTGGTGCCGTCGGCAGTGCCCGAACTCAAACTCGAACGTGTGCTGGTCGGCTGGAAAGACACGCGCGAAACCCGGCGTGCGGTGTCCGACGCCTTGCCGCTGCTCGCGCAGGCCGCGCACGTGAGCGTGGTCGAGATCGCCGCCGAAGAAGACATGACGGACGCCCGCGCGCGCCTCGCCGACGTGGCGAGCTGGTTGCTGCGCCACGGCATCAATGCCGAGCCCGTCGTGGCGCGTTCCACGAACGACGACGCGACGCGGTTGTCGGCCATCGCGCAGGAACAAGGCGCCGACGTGATCGTCGCCGGCGCGTATGGGCACAGCCGCTTGCGCGAATGGGCGCTGGGCGGCGTGACGCGCGACCTGCTGCTGCGCACCGACCGCTGCTCTTTCGTGTCGCACTGAGCATGGACGTGCCGATGAACACGACGCCGGTTCGGGCGGCTGCGCCTGCTGCGACACCGGCCACCGGCACGCTCGGCCTCGGCCTGCTGGTGGCACTGGTCGTCGGCTCGATCCTGGGCAGCGGCATCTTCGGCTTGCCGCAGAACATGGCGTCTGGCGCGGGGGCGGGCGCGATCCTGATCGGCTGGGCGATCACCGGTGTAGGCATGCTGATGCTGGCGCGGGTGTATCAGATGCTGTCGCTGCGCCAGCCCGATCTGAACAACGGTGTCTACGCGTACGCACGCGCCTTGTCGGGCGAGTACGTGGGCTTCAACTCGGCCTGGGGTTACTGGGTCAGTGCGTGGATCGGCAACGTCGGCTATCTGGTGGCCGCGTTCGGCGCGCTCGGGTATTTCTTTCCGGTCTTCGGCGAGGGCAACACGCTGGCGGCCGTGATCGGCGCGTCGATCGTGACCTGGGTCGTGCATGTGCTGGTGTTGCGCGGCATACAAGGTGCGGCCGTGCTCAACGCGGGGGTCACGATCGCCAAGGTCGTGCCGCTGCTGCTGTTCATCGTGCTCGTCGCGATGGCGTTTCAAATGTCGACCTTCCGGCTCGACTTCTGGGGCGCGGCCACGCTCGGCCCGGTGCTCGACCAGGTCAAGAGCACGATGCTCGTGACGGTCTGGGTCTTCATCGGCATCGAGGGCGCGAGTGTGTATTCGGCGCGCGCGCGAAAGCGTGAAGACGTGGGCCGCGCGACCGTGTTCGGCTTCTTGATCGCGCTGCTGCTGCTGATGGCGGTGTCGCTGCTGTCGCTCGGCATCACGACGCAACCTGAACTCGCCGGCCTGAAGAACCCGTCGATGGCTGGCGTGCTCGAAAAGGCGGTGGGCACCTGGGGCGCGGTGCTGATCTACGTCGGTTTGATCGTGTCGGTGGGCGGTGGTTTTCTGGCCTGGACGCTGCTCGCCGCCGAGTCGCTCTTCACACCCGCCGAGGGTGGCGTGATGCCCAACTGGCTGGCGCGCCAGAACGCGCGCGGCGTGCCGGCCAACGCCTTGTGGCTGAGCAACGGCATGGTGCAGGTCTTCTTGGTGGTGACGCTGTTTTCCAAGGCCTCGTACCTCGCGCTGATCTCGCTCTCGACTGCGATGATCCTGCTGCCGTATCTGTTCAGCGCCCTGTACGGTCTGTCGCTCGCATGGCGCGGTGAAGGTGCGCAGGCCGCGCGCAGTGGCAGCGACACGCCGGTGGCCGCGCTCGCCACGCTGTATTGCCTGTGGCTCCTCTACGCCGCCGGGCCGAAGTACCTGTTGTTGAGCGCGTTGTTGTATGCGCCCGGGGCGCTGCTGTACGTGGTCGCGAAGAAGCAGCGCGCGCAGCGGCCGTTCACCGGCCGCGAGTGGCTGGTCCTCGCGTTCCTCGTGCTGCTGGCGCTCGTGGCGGCGCTGCTGCTCGGCACCGGCAGGCTCGGCCTGTGAGCGCCGCCGCGGTGAGCGCTGCGAAAGGCCTGCACTCCGAAGTCGGGCGCCTGCGCAAGGTGCTGGTGTGCCGGCCCGGTCTCGCGCAAAAACGTCTGACGCCGGCCAACTGCAAGGAACTGTTGTTCGACGACGTGCTGTGGGTCTCACAGGCCCGCAACGACCACGATGCTTTCACCACGGCGATGAGCGAGCGTGGTGTCGAGGTGCTGGAGTTGCACGAGCTCTTGGCCACCACGGTCGCCGACCCGGCCGCGCGCACCTGGCTGCTCGACCGCAAGCTCGGCGCCGACTTCATCGACACCGAGACCGCCACCGAAGTGCGCCCCTGGCTTGAAGCCTTGCCACCCGCGCGCCTGGCCGAGCACCTGATCGGCGGCGTGGCGCGTGGCGACATCCCGTTCGACGCCAGCGGCCTGCTGGCGCGCTGCGCCGCTGCGGCCGACATGCTGCTGCCGCCGTTGCCCAACACACTCTTCACGCGCGACAGCAGCTGCTGGGTCGGTGAGGGCGTGGTGCTGTGCCCGATGTACTGGCCAGCGCGCCGTCAGGAAACGCTGCTGACGACCGCCGTCTACCGCTTTCACCCGGCGTTCGCCGGCACCGCGAAAGAGTGGTGGGGCGACCCGGACCGCGACCACGGTCTGGCCACGCTCGAAGGTGGCGACGTGATGCCGCTCGGCCGCGGCGTGGTGCTGGTCGGCATGGGTGAGCGCACGTCACCGCAGGCCGTGAGCCAGCTCGCGCGCAGCCTGTTCGCACGCGGCGCGGCCGCGCAGGTGCTCGCCGCGCAGATCCCGAAGTCGCGCGGCGCGATGCACCTCGACACCGTGTTCACGTTCTGCGATGTCGATCTGGTGACCTGCTTTCCCGAGATCGTCGACGCGATCCGCGTGCACAGCCTGCGCCCCGGCGAGCGCGAAGGAAGCCTCGACGTGCGCAGCGAGACCAAGCCCTTCCTGCAAGTCGTGGCCGAAGCGCTCGGCCTGCCCAAATTGCGCACCGTGGTCACCGGCGGTGACGCCTACGAGGCCGAGCGCGAGCAGTGGGACGACGGCAACAACCTGCTTGCCATCAGCCCCGGCGTGGTGATGGCCTACAACCGCAACACCTACACCAACACGCTGCTTCGCAAGGCCGGCGTCGAGGTCATCACGATCCCGAGCGGCGAGCTCGGTCGCGGGCGTGGCGGCAGCCACTGCATGTCGTGCCCGATCGAGCGCGACGCGCTCTGAACTTCTCATCCAGCCAGGAACACCATGAGCTTCAACTTGCGCAACCGCAGCCTGCTCGACCTGAAGGACTTCGCGCCGCGCGACATCCGCTACCTGCTCGACCTGGCCACTGAGCTGAAACGCGCCAAGTCCGCCGGCAATGAGCACCCGCGGCTCAAGGGCAAGAACATCGCGCTGATCTTCGAGAAGGCGTCGACGCGCACGCGCTGCGCTTTCGAGGTGGCGGTGCACGACCAGGGCGGCCACGTGACCTACATCGATTCGGTCGGTTCGCAGATGGGCCACAAGGAATCGCTGAAAGACACGGCCCGTGTGCTGGGCCGGCTCTACGACGGCATCGAGTACCGCGGTTTTCACCAGACGGTCGTCGAAGACCTTGCGCGCTTTTCGCACGTGCCGGTCTGGAACGGCCTGACCGACGAAGCGCACCCGACCCAGGTGCTGGCCGACCTGCTGACGATGCAGGAGTTCGGCGAGAAGCCGCTGCACGAACTGTCGTTCTGTTACCTCGGCGACGCGCGTTTCAACATGGGCTGCTCCCTGCTCGTCGGCGGCACGCAGATGGGCATGGACGTGCGCATCGCCGCGCCCGCCGGTCTGCAGCCGCCGGCCGAGCTGGTGGCAGAGATGCGCCGATTGGCGCAGATCACCGGCGCGCGCATCACGATCGAGACCGACCCGTTGAAAGCCGTGGCCGGCGCCGACTTCATCTACACCGACGTGTGGGTCTCGATGGGCGAACCCGATGAGGTCTGGAAGCAGCGCATCGACCAGCTCCTGCCTTATCAGGTGAACACGGCGCTGATGCGCGCGAGTGGCAAAGCGCGCACGCGCTTCATGCACTGCCTGCCTGCGTTTCACAACCTCGAGACCGAAGTCGGCCGCCAGGTGCACGAGAAGTACGGCCTCAAGGAGATCGAGGTGACCGACGAAGTCTTCGAGTCCGACGCGTCGATCGTGTTCTCGCAGGCCGAGAATCGCATGCACACGATCAAGGCGGTGCTGGTCGCGACGCTCGCATGAAACTGGTCGTGGCGATCGGCGGCAATGCGCTGCTGCGCCGCGGCCAGGTGCTGAGTGCCGAGAACCAGCTCGAGAACATCCGCCGCGTGGCCACGCAGCTGGCGCGTGTGGCGGCCGAGCACACGCTGGTGCTGACGCATGGCAACGGGCCACAGGTCGGCTTGCTGGCGCTGCAATCGGCCGCCTACGCAGCGGTGAGTGCCTACCCGCTGGACGTGCTGGGCGCCCAGACCGAAGGCATGATCGGTTACCTGCTCGAACAGGAGCTTGCGAACCGGCTGCCGGACTCGCGCTCCGTGACCACGCTGCTGACCCGGGTCGAAGTCGATCCGCGTGACCCGGCGTTCTTGCACCCCGGCAAGCCCATCGGCCCGGTCTACACCGAAGCCGAATCACAGCGCATCGCCGCTGACAAACACTGGACGATGGCGCCCGACGGCACCGGCTTCCGGCGCGTGGTGGCCTCGCCGCAGCCACTGCGCGTGCTCGGGCTCGATGCGATCCGCTGGCTGCTCGCGCACGGCGCGCTCGTCATCGCTGCGGGCGGCGGCGGCATTCCAGTCGCACGCGGGCCCGATGGCCACAGCCTGCGAGGCGTCGATGCCGTGATCGACAAGGATTTGTGCAGCGGTCTTCTGGCGCGCGAGCTGCAGGCCGACTGCCTCGTCATCGCCACCGACGTCGACGCGGTCTACCTCGGATGGGGCGAGCCCGGTCAACGCGCGCTCGGCAAGGTCACGCCGGAGGCACTGGCCCGCCACAGCTTCCCGGCCGGCTCGATGGGGCCGAAGGTCCAGGCGGCGTGCGACTTCGTTCTGGCGACCGGCCAGCGTGCCGTGATCGGCTCGCTCGAACGCATCGAAGACATGCTGGCGGGCCGGGCCGGCACCGAAGTCTGCACGGCGCACGCCGCCGCCAACATCGAACGGCGCTGAAGGCGTTTTTTCCGACACGCGAAGGCGCGCTCGTCCGGCCACGCTGCTCGCACTGCCGCGGCACGATGAGCCCAGCACACCCGCGTGGGCGGTGCTGCACAGGAGAAGCGCATGGAAAAGAACGATCTTCCCGAGGCCTTCGGCGTGTTCAAGCCGGTGGGTCACATCGTCATCGCATTCCGGTCGGCCGCCGACCAGCAGGCGGCCGCGAGCCAGCTGATCGAGCAGGGCTTCGCGGCTTCTGCCTTGGTGCGCTTCACGCCGGATGAAATGAAGGCACAAGCCGACGCCGACATGAAGGCCGCGAGCCCGCTCGCCTCGTTCGGCCAGGAGCTGAACCTCGTCAAGGCCCACCGCGCGCAGGCCGAGAGCGGTTGCAGCTTTCTGGTGGTGCACGCACCCGACGACGAACAGGCCGAGCGTGTGGCCACCGTCGCGCGCACGATGAAGGCCGTGACGGCGCAGCGCTACGGCCGTTTCATCATCGAAGAGCTGGTCGCGCAGGCGCCGGGCGAAGCGCAGGTGTTCGAGTCGCCCGAGCGCGGCCTGGACACCGAGACGCCGGCGGCCACCCGCCGCTGAAGCCCTTCTGTGTTCGTTAGCGAACAGACAGGTGCTTCGCTGCGCGCGCAAGCTCGCGGCAGGAGTGCCGCCATGCCCGCCGTCGCCTTTCGCCCCCCCGCACTGGCCAGTGCCGAACCCTGTGACCGCGACTTCGCGGCGCTGCGCGAGGCCTACCGTGCCTCCGGGGGCATCGCGCGCGGTGACGATCTGGCGCGCATGTTGAATGACCGGCATTCCGGTGACTTCGTGAGCCTGGCGATGCTGATCCTGGCGCGCGAAGTGTTTGCCTTTCAGTGGCAGCAAACCTTCTGGGTGCCGATGTTCCAGTTCGACCTTCGCGATCTGTTGGTCAAGTCCAACGGCAACGCACACCAGGTGCTGTTCGAGCTCGTCGATCAGTTCGACGGCTGGGCACTCGCCGTCTGGTTCGCCCAGCCCAACAACTGGCTGCATGGCGCCCGGCCCGTTGATTTGCTGAACTCGAATCTTGCGGAAGTGCTCGAAGCGGCCCGCACCGACCGGTTCATCGCCGCCGGCTGATCGTTGCTGCCCGCCCTGGGCAGGCGGCGGCCACTCCGACCTCGATCCCGGTGGCCCGGAGGTCGACAGACGCACCCCGAACTGAAATGCGTGGCTCCCGATCCGTGGAAAAGCGCCGTGAATTTGCCGCAATTCACGGCCCGCTTGCGGCCGCTGCGCGACAGCCTTGCCTAGACTGCCCCCACACAAACATCTGCTTACCCGGTGTCACCGACTGGCTGCGTCACGCACGCCATCGTTTCGGGTCATGCAGCAGGCAGCTCAGGGCGAAGGGAAAAAGACGTGTTTCAACTCAACGGGTCCAGCATCGTCCTCGAGCGTCGGCGCACGCAGCGATTTCTCACCGCATCGCTGCTGACACTCACGCTGATCGGCGCGCTGTTCGCAGCGCCGGCCGCACGGGCCCAGGTCGCGCCGCTTTCCAAGTTCGCCGACGACCTGGTGTTTGCGCCGGTCGCCTCGGCGGTCACTGCCTTGCTGTCTCCCTTGTTCGGCCGCCAGAGCGTGGCGCCGGTCTTGCCGAGCTGGGCCAAGGATGTCAACGGCGTTCGTTATTACAAGGTGCTGCTGGTCAGCGATTCCAGCGATCCCGATCTGGTCGATCTGCGCAGCAGCGTGTTGGCGGCCGGCGGCTCGGTCTACTACCGCTACCTCTCGGTGCGCGCGTTGTCGGTGATGCTGCCGGCCAACCGCATGGCGCAGTTCGCCGCGCGCAGCGACGTGCAGAGCATTTCGCCGAACCGCCCTACCGCCCGCACCTCGAGCTCGCTGGAGCTGGCCACCGGGGCCATGACAACCCACACCGGCAGCGGCGTGAGCAAACTCGACGGCACCGGCGTGGGCATCGCGGTGCTCGACTCCGGCATCGCGTGGAACCACTACGGCATGCGCGCTGCGAACCAGACGAGCCGCGTCAAGCGCGCGGTCGACTTTCTGAAGACGGGTGACGCGAGCGCTGTCGGCGTGCGCGACTGGACGCCGGGCATCGACGTGTCGAGCACGATGGCGCCGGGCAGCAGCACGAGCGCGGGCTACGAAGCGGCGATCAGGGCCGATGGCGCCAACCGCTCCGACGCCTATGGCCACGGCAGCCACGTGGCCAGCGTCGCGGCGGGCCGCGCCTACCGCAGTGTCGACTCGACCGGCGTGGCACCGAACGCCAGCCTGTTCGACGTGAAGGTGCTCGACGAATCGGGCAACGGCCAGTTGTCGGACGTGCTCGCCGGCGTCGACTGGGTGATCTACCACGCCGCCGAATACAACATCCGCGTGATGAACCTGAGCCTGGCCGCCGACTCGTCGGAAACCTACCTCACCGACCCGCTATGCCGCGCGGTGCGCAGCGCGGCCGCGGCCGGCATCACGGTGGTGGTGGCGGCCGGCAACTACGGTAAGAACACGGCCGGTGCAGAAAGCTACGGCAGCATCGGCTCGCCCGGCAACGACCCTTCGGTGATCACCGTCGGCTCGGTCAACACCCGCGGAACGGCTCTGCGTGCCGACGACACCGTCAACCTGTTCAGCTCGCGCGGGCCGACCCGCAGCTCCTACCTCGACGTGAAAGGCGTTCGCCGCTTCGACAACCTGCTCAAGCCCGACCTCGTGGCGCCAGGCAACAAGATCGTCGGGGCGCTGGCGACGAACGTGGTGGCGTCGCCGGGTACCGAATGGAACGCGATCGCCGACGCCAACGCGGCCTTGTCGTCGTCTTATGGCGGGCGGCTGCAGCTGGCCAATCAGGGCTTGATGAATCTTTCGGGCACGTCGATCGCGGCGCCGGTCGTCAGTGGCACGGTGGCGTTGATGCTGCAGGCCAACCCCGGCCTGACCCCACCGCTGATCAAGGCGATGCTGCAGTACTCGGCCCAGCCCTTGCCCAACGCCAACCTGCTGCAGCAAGGCGCGGGCGAGCTCAATGTCGAAGGCGCCGTGAAGCTCGCCAGCGCATTGCGCACCGACATCGGCACGGCCATCACCGCCGGCACGATCGCACCGGGGGCTTCGATGCTCGCGGCCGGCAAGACATTGCCCGCACCGAACTCGACGCTCAACGGCGAAGCCGTGCCCTGGAGCCGCATGGTGTTCGCCGGCGGCAGCCAGGTTCTTGGCGGCCCGGCGCTGTTTGCCAACTACCAGCCGATCTACGACCCGAGGCTGGTGTGGGCCGGCAAGACAGCGCTGCGCGGTGCGGTGACCTACTGGCCCGCCACGAGCGGTGTGCCGGCCCGGACTTTCCCGAAGTGGGTCACCGAAAAGCCGGCAGGCCCGCAAGGCTTCGTGACCGCGGGCGTGTTGTCGGCCACGGCACTGGCGGGCACCAGCTCGAAAGTCGGGCGCACCGGCGCGTTCATCCCGACGGCCACGTTGTCGGGTTGGGTGGCGGTGGGCAGCGGCACCACGTTCTCGCAGGGCATCGTGCTCAGCGAAGGCATCGTGTTGAGCGAGGGCATCGTTCTGAGTGAAGGCATCGTGCTCAGCGAGGGCATCGTGTTGAGTGAAGGCATCGTGCTCAGCGAGGCGGCGTCGCAGGGCGAGCCTTGAAGGCATCACCCCAGTCGCCTGAACCCACGCGCCCGCTCAGGAGGAACGAAGAATGACACCACTCGCCCCTGCCGCGACCGACGCTCAGCCGCCGTCCGCATGGTTGCGTTTGCACCGCGAGTTCATGCCCGACTACAACCGCAAGGCCACAGCCTACTGGTGGGCGGTGGTGCTGCTCGGTGCGCTCACCTTGTTCGTGTCGTTCCAGACGCTGGCGGCAGCGCCGGCAACGGCCTGGTGGCAGATCGCGGGCGGCATGGCGATCGCGATGCTCGCCGGGTTCTTTCCGGTGCGCATTCCACGCTCCAAGAATTCCTTCGCGGCCGGCGAGATCTTCATCTTCCTGCTGCTGCTGATGCACGGCCCGGAAGCCGCCACGCTGGCCGCTTCCGGCGAAGCGCTGGTCAGCTCGTGGCGCACTTCCAGGCGCTGGACCAGCCGCATCGTCAGCCCGGCGATGGCGGCGGTGGCGATGTTCTGCACCGGCTCGCTGCTGCAGGCCGTGCTCGGCGCGCTTCAGTCCCGCGGGCTGTTGAGCGACGGCGTGCTGATGGTCGCTTCGATGCTGCTCGCGTTGCTGTACTTCGCACTCAACACCGTGCTGGCCACGGCCGTGCCGCTGCTCAAGCGCAACGAGCGGCTGCGCGTGAGCGCACTCGCCGGCAACTTCGGCTGGATCGGCATCGCCTTTGCTGGCAGCGCCTCGGTGGCCGCCTTGCTCTTCAT
>JANYFX010000452.1 GCA_025359585.1 Rhizobacter sp.
CTGCAGATCCTGCGCATGGTTCAGGAAGAGTCGATGAAGGACAACACCGCCGCCGTGCATGTGCAGGTGCCGGTCGAAGTGACCTCGTTCCTGCTGAACGAGAAGCGCACCGAGATCACCAAGATCGAACTCAAGCAGCGCGTGACCGTGCTGCTGGTGCCGAACAAGAACCTCGACACGCCTAACTATCGTCTTGAGCGGCTTCGCCACGACGACCCGCGTCTCGAGAACCTGCAAGCCAGCTACACGATGATCGACGAGGCCGAAGAAGAAGTCGGCATCACGCGGCGAGAGAAGACCAAGGCCAAGCAGGAGCCGGTCATCAAGGGCATCCTGCCCGAGACACCAGCACCGGTGGCGGTGCCCAAGCCCGCGCCGGTCGTGGCGGCATCCGCACCCGTGATCGCTGCACCGGCTGCTCCGGCCGTGGCGGTGGCGGGCGGTGGGTTCTTCGGCTGGATCAAGAGCCTGTTCGGTGCTGACACGGCCGCGCCGGCCGTGGCTGCTCCGAAGGCCGCAACCCCCGTGGCCGCCAAGGCCGCTGAATCACGCGATGGCCGTGGCGAACGCGGTGACCGCGGCGGCCGAGGTGGGCGCGGAGGCCGTGACGGCAAACGCGGCGAGCGGGGTGGTGAACGCACCGAGCGCGGCGAAGGCCGTGGTGACGGACGCAGCGAAGGTCGCGGTGACGGCCGCGGCGAAGGCCGTGGCAAGCGCCCCGAGCGCGCTGAGCGCCCGGCGGGCGAAGAAGTCGTTCGCACCGAAGGCCTCGACGCCAACCGCAATGAAGAGCGCAGTGGCCGTCAGGGCAACCGCGACGAGAACCGGGGCGAAGGCCGTGGCGAACCGCGCGGTGAAGGCCGTGGTGAAGGCCGCCGTGGCCCGAGGACGGAGCGCGAACCGCGCCCGGCAGCACCAGTCGCCGAAGCGGGCGCGTCCGACGAAGCAGTTTCCAAACAAGCCTTCGTCGACACCTTGCCAGGCGCCGAAGCGGCCGAGTCGGCCGACGCGCAAGGCGAACGCCAAGGCGGGCGCCGCCGCAATCGCCGTGGCGGCAGGGGTGGCCGTGACCGCGACGAAGCGGGCGTGGAAGGTGCAGCAACCGAGCAGAGCCCGGCCCTGAACGGTGAAGCGCAAGCAGCGCCGCAAGAAGCAGCCCGCACCGTCAGCGACAGCACCGAACCCGACAACGGCGCACCGCGCAGTGAGACGGGTGAAGCAGGCGAAGGCCGCCGACGCGGTCGCGGCCGTGACCGCAACCGCCGTGAGCGCAGCGAAGAAGGCAGCACCGAAACCGGTGCCGCCGCAGAAGGCGTGACGACCGCGAGCACCGAGCCGGTGGCAGCTTCGTACGAGGCGCCGGAATACGTCGCGCCGGTCGTTCAGGACGTGGTCGCCGAGCCGGTGGTCGAAGCCGAAGTGGCCGAGCCTGTCGTCGAAGCGCCGGTGGCCGTGCCGGTTCGGGCAGCAATGCCCGCACCGGCGGCGCCCGTCGTGGTGGCCGCAGTGGCTGCACCGATCCTCGCCGCTGCGCCCGCACCTCAGGCACCGGCGCCCGCCGAGCCCTTCGTGCTGCCGCTGAATTCGCTGCAAGCCGTGGCCGAAGCCGCCGGCCTGCAGTGGGTGAACTCCAACACCGACAAGATCCGTGCGGTGCAGGCAGCGATGGCCAGCGAGCCCGCACCGGCGCACGTGCCCCGCGAACGCAAGCCGGTGGAAAACGCCGACAGTGGCCCGCTGGTGCTGGTGGAAACGCGCAAGGACCTGTCGCAGATCAAGCTGCCGTTCGAGACCGCACAGGGGTCGCAGCCGCAGAGCTGACGCTCATCGCCAGGCGCCGGACGCGCCGCCGTGACTTCGGTCCGGCGGCGCTTTTTTTTGCGCCTGCGGGTGCTGCACACGGACGCTTTCGACCGCACATTGCGCAAACCCGTCTGCAAGGCGAGAGTAGCCTGCAGAAGCCGGCTTGTTCCCATGAACAGGCGGCGGCTCCTGTTCTAGAGTCTGCCGACACTGGAGGTCCGTCGATGAAAACTCTCCGTTTTCTGCTCATTGCTGCAATCTCGTTTCCCATTCTCGCCAGCGCGGGTCCACTCGACGAACGCGCCGCCGACGCCCACCTGAAAGCCGTCGCTGCGGGCGATATCGATGCGCTGATGTCAGCGTACGGGGACGATCCGTGGATGGATTGGGTCGGCGGAAGCCTCGACGGCCGTTACCGCGGCAAAGACGCGATCCGCGAGCTTTGGCAGAAGTTCATCGCCAACAACGACGGTCAGCCTCGCACCCTCGCCCGAACCATGATCTCGCAGAACGCCAACCCCAAGGGCGTCACGCTCACGGCCACCGCCGAATACGTGGGCAAGACCACGGTTCGGGTTCGCCATGTGCTCGTGTATCGGGACACCAAATTGGCGACCGAGGTCTGGCAGATCGACCCTGCGGCTGCCCTTACGCCGGCCTCACCGTAAGAGCCGATGCGCGCCTTTGCCGCGGCCGTCTTTCTGGCCGCCCTCGCCGGGGCGTCAGGTGCCGCGCAACTGTCGGTGTCGGTTCACACGGCGCGGGGCGCGGCCGTGAGCGACGCCGTCGTCTGGCTCGAAGGCATTGGTGCAAAGTACAACCCGTCGGCCGCCGAGATCGGCCAGCGCGACCGGGAGTTCGAACCCATGGTGACCGTGGTCTCGACCGGCGCGCGCGTGCTGTTCCCGAACCGCGACAAGGTCAAGCACCATGTCTATTCGTTCTCGGCCGCCAAGACGTTCGCCATTCAGCTCTACAGCGGCACGCCGGCCGAGCCCATCGTGTTCGACAAGGCCGGTGTGGTCGTGATCGGCTGCAACATCCACGACTGGATGCTGGCCTACGTGGCTGTGGTCGACTCGCCCTGGTTTGCCAAGTCGGCAGCCGATGGTCGCACCGAGATCGCCAACGTGCCGGCAGGCCGCTACACCGTGCATGTTTGGCACCCCTACCAAAAGCTGCAGCTCGAGACGGAGACCGTGGAGCTGGCGACGATCCAGACACGCAGGGAGATGAAGTTCACGCTCGACATCGCACCACCCGCACCGAAGCAGAGGCAGCCGGTCGGCGACACTTATTGAGCTCCCAGGACGTGTCTTCGACACTCCCGCCCCAGGGGTCAAGCAGACTGGCAACGCCTCATTTGCTTGAGAGCGGCGCTCAGGGCAAGCGCTCGAGCGCGCGCTGATACACCGGCGAGTGCATCAGCTCGTCCCAGGTGAACGGTGCGGTCTGCGGCAACAGCGCGAGCCGGCGGGCTTCGCTGTCGGGGTTTGCTTGCCAGAGGCCTTGAGCGTGCGCGTTGCCCAACCCGTCGAGCAACGCATCGACCGCCGAGCCACCGTCGAGCGACTGGTTGCACAGCAGCACCATGTCGCAGCCGGCACTTAAGCCCACGGCCGCCGCTTCGGCGTAGCTCACCTGGCCGCCGTTGATGTGGCGCGCGCCTTCCATGCTCAGGTCGTCGCTGAAGATCGCGCCGGTGAACCCAAGCTGCATGCGCAGGATGTCCTTGAGCCAGCGTGGCGAGAAGCCGGCCGGCAGCGCGTCGACCTTCGGGTAGACCACATGCGCCGGCATCACGCTGGCCAGGCTCGTGCTGAGCCACTCGTAGGGCTTGGCATCGTCCGACAGGATCGCCTTCAGGCTGCGTTTGTCGATCGGCACGTCGACATGGCTGTCGGCCTTCACGAAGCCGTGGCCGGGGAAGTGCTTGCCGCAGTTGTGCATGCCCGACAGCAGCAAACCGTGCATCAAGCTCTTGGCGAGCAGCGTGGCCACGCGCGCGTCGCGGTGGAAGGCGCGGTCGCCGATCACGTTGCTGCCGCCATGGTCGAGGTCGAGCACCGGCGTGAAGCTCAGGTCGACGCCACACGCGCGCAGCTCGGCGCCGAGCACATGGCCGGTGGCGGTGGCGGCGTCGGTGGCGGTCAGTGCATCTTTCATCCACAGCTCGCCGAGCACGCGCATCGGTGGCAGCTGGGTGAACCCGTCGGTGCGAAAGCGTTGCACGCGACCGCCTTCGTGGTCGACGCAGATCAGCACGTCGGGGCGGATCGCCTTGATCTCGCAGGTGAGTTCGGTCAGCTGCAAGCGGTCTTGCCAATTGCGTGCGAACAGGATCAGCCCGCCGGTCAGCGGGTGCGCAAGGCGGCGTTTGTCGTCGGCGGTGAGCGTGGTGCCGGCCACGTCGAGCACCACGGGGGCATGGGGGTCCATTGTCTTCATTCCTCGTTTTGTTCGACGACGACGAAGCTCGCCGCGTAGTCGGTTTCATCGGTGATGCTCACGTGGGCGCGCAGGCGGTTCGCCTCGAACCACATGGCCAGTTCGCCATGCAAACGGATCTGCGGCTTGCCGCTCGTCGCCTTCACGATCTCGCAGGCACGCCAGGTCATCGGCATGCGCATGCCCATGCCGATGGCTTTCGAGAACGCTTCCTTGGCCGAGAAGCGCGTGGCCAGGTAGCTGATGCCGCGCGCTTCCACCCTCGCGCGGCGGGCGCGAAAAACTTCGATCTCGTGCGGGCCGAGCACACGCTCGGCGAACCGATCGCCGCGCCGCGCCAGGCTCGCCGCGATGCGGCGCACGTCGCAGATGTCGGTCCCTACGCCATAGATCATGTCGAGACTGGCAGCGAAGCGCGGTGGATGCAGCGCAGGTAGTCGCGCACCGTCTCGGTGTAGCCGAGTTCGAGCGCATCGGCGATCAATGCGTGGCCGATCGACACCTCTTGCACGCCGGGCACGGCGCGCAGAAAATCGCTGAGGTTGACGCGGTTCAGGTCGTGGCCGGCATTGATGCCGAGCCCTTCCTGCAATGCGGCCTGCGCCGTGGCGGTGAAAGCGGCGAGAACCGCATCGCCTGTCCCGGTGCCATGTGCCCGTGCATAACTTTCGGTGTACAGCTCGACCCGCTCGGCGCGCAGTTCGCGCACCGCGCGCATCGCTTCGGGCAGCGGGTCCATGAACAGGCTTACCCGTGCGCCGAGCGCACGGGCTTCGTCGATCAGCGGCGCGAGGCGCTGCGCGTCCTGCGGAAACTGCCAACCGTGGTCCGACGTGCTTTGTTCGACACTGTCGGGCACGAAGGTCACCTGGTGCAGCGGCAAACCTTTGGCAGAGAGATCACGCACGAAATCCATCAGGTTGTGGAACGGGTTGCCTTCGATGTTGTATTCGGCCTGCGGCCACTGCTGCTTCAGCTCGGCAAGCTCGTACACGTCGTGCTTGCGGATGTGGCGTTCGTCCGGTCGCGGGTGCACGGTGATGCCATGCGCGCCGGCTTCGAGGGCGAGCGTGGCGGCGCGCAATACGCTCGGGATTTCGAGCGACCGCGTGTTGCGCAACAAGGCCACCTTGTTGACGTTGACCGACAGCGCGGTCGTGCCGCGGTGGGCGTCCAGGCCCGTGGTGAGCAGTGGGTTCATGAAGGCAGATTCTCCGCCATCGAACGGCAAAGAATGCGCCGCGCGCTCACAAGCCCTGGAGTTCCATCATCACGCGGCGCGTGCGCAGCGTGGCCGAGCCGAGGTGGTGCTGGATCACCCCGCGCAGCCGCGTCTTCAATGCCGCGAGACACGGGCTGCAGGCCTGCTGCAAGGCCGGCAGGCTGCCGTGTTCGAGCGCGGCCTGCAGGCCGACGAGCGCCTCGCCCGTGAGGGCGTCATCTTCCGCCCGGGCAGCGGTCACGCCCGACTCGGGCAGGAGCGCGTAGCGGGCGCCGGGGCGCACCGGCTCCTGCGTCTGCGTGTCGACGCTGAGGTCGGGCAGCACGCCCACCTGTTGCAGCAAGGTGAGTTCGAAAGCGCGCAGCGCGGCTTCCACCGCCACGTCGTCGGCTTCAGCGAGCGCCGGCAGCGTGGCCGCGTAAGCGTCGAACAGCGCGGTGTGCGGATCGTGGCGCGCCAGCAGCTTCATCAGCAACTCGTTCAGGTAGAAGCCGCTGAACAGCGCTGCGCCGGTGAGCATCGCCGCACCGCCGGCCCACTCGGCGCCGCGCAAGGTCTGCACGTCGCTCGACGTTTCATCACGCGCCGCGCGGCCCAGGTTCACGTGGATGCGCTGGAACGGCAGCAGCACCGAACGAAGTTGCGAGTAGGGCCGCTTCGCACCTTTGGCCGCGACCGCCACGCGCCCCTGCTCGCGCGTGAACAGGTCGAGGATCAGGCTCGACTCGCTCCAGTCGTAGCGGTGCAACACGTAGGCGGCGAGGGGTGCGGAGCCGCGCGCAGCTCGCGTCGTCGCCATCGCGCCCGTCACTCGTAGCCGTAGGAGCGCAGGTGCGCTTCGTCGTCGGCCCAGCCCGAGCGCACCTTGACCCAGAGTTCGATGAAGACCTTGGCGTCCATCAGCTTTTCGAGTTCTTGCCGCGCCTCGGAGCCGATGCGCTTCAGGCGCTCGCCACCGCTGCCGATGATCATGCCCTTGTGCGCGTCGCGCTCGACCACGATGCTGGCCGAGATGCGCCGCAGGTTGCCCTCTTCTTCGAACTTGTCGATGACGACGGTCGAGGTGTAGGGCAGCTCGTCGCCGGTCAGGCGGAACAGCTTTTCGCGGATGATTTCGCTGGCGAGAAAACGGTCGCTGCGGTCGGTGAGCGCGTCTTCTTCGTAGAACCACGCCTGCTCGGGCAGGTAAGGTTTGACGATGCCGATCAGGCGCTGCACGTCGGCGTCTTTGCGGGCCGAAAGCGGCACGAACTCGGCGAACTTGTGGCGCTCCTGCATGCCCTTGAGCCAGGGCGCGAGCTCGGCGCGGCGGTGCACGGCGTCGAGCTTGTTGGCGATCAGGAAGACCGGCTTGCCTTCGGTCATCAGCGCCAGCACCTTGGCGTCGTCGAGCCCGAAGCGACCGGCTTCGACCACGAACAGCACCACGTCCACGTCCGACAACACGCCCTGCACGGTGCGGTTCAGGGTGCGGTTCAGTGCGGCGTTGTGCTGGGTCTGAAAGCCCGGCGTGTCGACGAACACAAACTGCGATTCTTCAACCGTGCGGATGCCGGTGATGCGGTGGCGCGTGGTCTGCGCCTTGGCCGAGGTGATGCTCACCTTCTGGCCGACCAGCGCGTTGAGCAATGTCGATTTGCCGACGTTGGGGCGGCCGACGATGGCGACCAGGCCGCAGCGCTGCGGCAACGCAGCGCCTTCGGTTTCTACAGCAGGGACATCGGTCATTGAAGCCTAGGATTGCAGCGGGCTGCCGGGGCGATCGCTCGCCTTGAGCGCGTCGAGCATGCGGCGCGCGGCTTCTTGTTCGGCGACACGGCGCGAGCGGCCTTCGCCCGATTCGGTGAGGTTGAGCGCCGGCACCGCGCACTCGACCTCGAAGGTCTGGGCATGGGCCTGGCCGCGCGTGGCACTGATGCGGTAGGTGGGCACCGGCAGGCGGCGGGCTTGCAGCCATTCTTGCAATTCGGTCTTGGCGTCCTTGCTCCAGCTGGCCACATCGGTGGTCTGGATGACTTCGCCGAACAAGCCCTTCACCAGCTCGCGCGCGGCGTCGAAGCCGCCATCGAGGAAGGTGGCGCCGAGCAGCGCTTCGAGGGCATCGGCGAGTATCGAAGCGCGCTGCGCGCCACCGCCGCGGGCTTCACCGTCGCCGAGGTTCAGCACCTCGGGCAGGCCGAGCTGCACGGCCACGCGGTGCAGGCTGTCTTCACGCACGAGGTGGGCGCGCACACGCGTGAGGTCGCCCTCGTCGGAACCGGCGAAACGCTCGAACAGCAGGCCCGAGATCGCCAGGCTGAGCACGGCGTCGCCGAGGAATTCGAGCCGCTCGTTGTGGTCGGCACCAAAGCTGCGGTGCGTCAGCGCACGGCTCAAGAGTTGCGCATCGGCGAAGCGATAGCCGATGCGCCGCTGCAAAGCGTCGAGGCGATTTTCCATGGCGAACTGAGGTGTCGGGGTGGCGCGCAGCAGAACCGGGCGAGCCGGTCTTACTTCGAGCGCCCTTCGTACTTGATGAGCAGGTAGACCGGCTTGATCAGGTCGATCTCCTTGTCGTAGGAAAACGAGATCACCACCTTGTCGTTTTCCTTGGTGATGTTCAGGTCCTTGCCGTTGATCGACTGGATCGAGTATTCGATGTCTTTCTGCTTTTCGAACGCCGCGCGCAGCTCGGGCACGGTGGTCGCGCCGGACGCAGCCAGCTTGGTCACGGCCTTCTGTATCGTGAAGTACTCGTTCACGGTCGGCAGCACCTTCATGCCGATCAGGGCGCCGAAGCCGACGATGATGGCCCAGAACATCAGCCCGAACAGCGTGACCCCGCGCTGCGCGCGTTTTCGGTGAAGCTCAACAGTCATGTTCGATTGCTCCTGTTCTGTGCAGCGAATTGCCTCAATTGAAGGCGCCGATCCGCTTCAGGTTGCCAAAATTCATCCAGACGAAGAATGCCCGGCCCACGATATTTTCGTCGGGCACGAAGCCCCAGAAGCGCGAGTCCTGCGAATTGTCCCGGTTGTCGCCCATCATGAAATAGTGGCCTGCAGGCACCTTGCAGGTGACGCCCTCGGCACTGTATCGGCAGTTCTCGCGGAACGGGAATGTGATCTTGTCTTCTGCGCCGTAAAAAGGCTGGCTCTGCGGGTTCACCAGGATGCGGTGTTCGACCGAGCCGAATTTTTCCTTGAACTCGGGGAAATAGCGCAGGGCTTCTTCGTCGTAAAAGCCGGGCGGTGGTGTTTGCTCCATCGGTGCGGCTTCACCGTTGATGAACAGCTGCTGGTTGCGGAAGCTGATCTCGTCGCCGGGGATGCCCACGACACGCTTGATGTAGTCGATGCTGGTGTCTTTCGGGTAACGAAACACCATCACGTCGCCACGCTGCGGGTCATTGTTGGCGATGATCTTCTTGTTGATCACCGGCAGGCGCACACCATAGTGGTACTTGTTCACGAGAATCAGGTCGCCGACCAAAAGCGTCGGGATCATGGAGCCGCTCGGGATCTTGAACGGCTCGAACAGGAACGAGCGCAGCAAGAACACGACCAGGATCACCGGGAACAAGCCGGCCGTCCAGTCGAGCCACCAAGGCTGCATCAGCAGCGTGTCGCGGGCCTGATTGACGTCACCGTCGACCTTGACGATGCCCTGGTGGGCAAGCTGCTCGCGGCGCACGGCGTCTTGCTGTTCGAGCACGTTCGCGGCGGCCAGGCGGCGTGGCGCGAAGTAAAACCGTTCGGCGAGCCAGTAGCCCAGGGTCACGACGGTCAGAACGAACAGCAGCAGCGAAAAGTTGCCTGTCCATTTGCCGAAATACCAGCCGCCGAGAAAGATCGCGAGGCAGCCATAGAGCAAACCGGTCAAAGAACCCATCAGTCGTCCACTTGGAGGATGGCCAGAAAAGCTTCTTGCGGCACTTCGACAGTGCCGATCTGCTTCATGCGCTTTTTACCGGCCTTTTGTTTGTCGAGCAGCTTGCGCTTGCGACTCACGTCACCGCCATAACACTTGGCGATCACGTTCTTTCGAAGCGCTTTGATTGTCTCACGCGCGATGATGTTGGCACCGATCGCGGCCTGGATCGCCACGTCGTATTGCTGGCGCGAAATCAGCTCGCGCATCTTGGCCACCACGGCGCGGCTGCGGTAGTTGCTCTGGCTGCGGTGCACGATGATCGAAAGCGCATCGACTTTGTCGCCGTTGAGCAGGATGTCGACCTTCACGACATCTGCCGCGCGGTATTCCTTGAACTCGTAGTCCATAGAAGCGTAACCGCGCGACACGCTTTTGAGCTTGTCGAAGAAGTCGAGCACGATCTCGGCCAACGGCATTTCGTAAGTCAGCAGCACCTGGCGGCCGTGGTAGGCCATGTTGATCTGGTTGCCCCGTTTCAGGTTGGCCAGCGTCATCACCGGGCCGACGTAATCTTGCGGCATATAAAGATGCACGGTGACGATCGGCTCGCGGATCTCGCTGATGCGGCCCAGGTCGGGCATCTTCGACGGGTTCTCGATCTCGATCACGGTCTTGTCGCCGAGCTCGACCTGGTAGACCACCGACGGCGCGGTCGTGATCAGGTCCTGGTCGAATTCGCGTTCGAGGCGCTCCTGGACGATCTCCATGTGCAGCAGGCCGAGAAAGCCGCAGCGAAACCCGAAGCCCAGCGCCTGGCTGACCTCGGGCTCGTAGCGCAGCGACGAGTCGTTGAGCTTGAGCTTCTCGAGCGCGTCGCGCAGCTGGTCGTATTCACTCGCCTCGGTCGGGAACAGGCCCGCGAAC
>JANYFX010000355.1 GCA_025359585.1 Rhizobacter sp.
TAGAAGTACAGCCCCGTCACCGCATAGTTGCTCTTCGGCGCCTTCGGCTTTTCTTCGATGCTGAGCGCGCGTTTGTGATCGTCGAACTCGACCACGCCGTAACGCTCGGGGTCTTGCACGTGGTACGCGAACACCGAGGCACCGCTTGTGCGGGCCGCCGCACTTTCCAGCAGTTCCTGAAGCGCGTGGCCGTGGAAGATGTTGTCACCGAGCACCAGCGCACTGGGTTGGCCGCCGACGAAGTTCTTGCCGAGGATGAAGGCCTGCGCCAGGCCGTCGGGGCTGGGTTGAACGCAGTAGCTGATGTTCACGCCCCAGCGCGCGCCGTCACCGAGCAGGGCCTCGAAACGCGGAATGTCTTGCGGTGTGCTGATCAGCAGGATGTCGCGCATGCCGGCCAGCATCAGCGCCGACAGCGGGTAGTAGACCATCGGCTTGTCGTACACCGGCAGCAGCTGTTTGCTCATCGCCAGCGTGGCCGGGTGCAGCCGCGTGCCGGAGCCGCCGGCCAGGATGATGCCCTTGCGTTGTGTTGTCGTCATGTTGTCTCGGGTCAGCCCAGCACTTCGGTGAGCAATCGGTCGACGCCGGCTTGCCAGGTCGGCAGGCTGAGGTCGAAGGTGTCGCGCAGCTTGTTCGTGTTCATGCGCGAATTGCCCGGCCGTTTGGCGGGCGTGGGGAAGGCGCTGGTCGGAACGGGCTCGATCGCATCGGGTGCGACCTTGATGGGCCGCCCCGCGGCGCGCGCGAACTCGATCACGTGGCGTGCATAACCGTGCCACGTGGTCTCGCCCCGGGCAACCGCGTGGTAGGTGCCGGCGAGCTCTGCGCGTTGCGCCACCGCGCGGATCGCGTGGGCGGTGATGTCGGCCAGCATGTCGGCGCCGGTGGGTGCGCCGAACTGATCGTCGATCACGGTGAGCCGCTCGCGCTCCGCGGCGAGCTTGAGCATGACCTTCGCGAAGTTGCCACCGCGCGCGCCGTAGACCCAGCTGGTGCGAAAGATCAGGTGCTTGCAGCCGCTGGCGCGGATCGCCTGTTCGCCTTCGAGCTTGGTGGCGCCGTAGACGTTGAGCGGGCCGGTCGGTGAGTCTTCGACCCACGGCGTGCTGCCGCTGCCGTCGAACACGTAGTCGGTGCTGTAGTGCACGAGCCAGGCACCCAGGCTGTTCGCTTCGCGCGCCAGCACGGCCGGCGAGCCGGCGTTCAGGGCACGCGCGACATCGGGCTCGCTCTCGCACTTGTCGACCGCCGTGTGCGCGGCCGCATTGACGATGATCTGCGGCGCCACGGCGCGAACCGTGGCGGCGAGCGATTCGGGCTTCGAGAAGTCGGCGGAGAGCGGCCCGGGGCTGTCGAAGTCGAGCGCCACCACGTCGCCGAGCACGGCGAGCGAACGCTGCAGCTCCCAGCCGACCTGGCCGTTCTTGCCGAGCAGCAGGATCTTCATGCCTTGCCTTCTGCGCCGTACTGCAGGATGCTCATGACTTGACGGCTTCGCCGTACTGCGTGTCGACCCAGTCGCGGTACGCACCGCTCTGCACGTGTGCCACCCAGTCGGCGTGGTCAAGGTACCAGCGCACGGTCTTGCGGATGCCGGTCTCGAAAGTCTCGGCCGGTTTCCAGCCGAGCTCACGTTCGATCTTGCGCGCATCGATTGCATAACGTCGATCGTGACCGGGGCGATCGGTCACGTAGGTGATGAGCCGCGCGTGGCTGCCGGCCGCATCGGGCCGCATCTCGTCGAGCAGCGCGCAGACCGTCTGCACGATCTCGATGTTGGGTTTTTCGTTCCAGCCGCCGATGTTGTAGGTCTGCCCTGGCGTGCCGCGCGCCAGCACTGCGCGGATCGCCGACGCGTGGTCTTTCACGTACAACCAGTCGCGAATCTGCTGACCGTCGCCATACACCGGCAGCGGTTTGCCGGCGAGCGCGTTGACGATCATCAGCGGGATCAGCTTCTCGGGGAAATGGTAGGGCCCGTAGTTGTTCGAGCAGTTGGTGGTGACGACCGGCAGCCCATAGGTGTGGAACCAGGCGCGCACCAGGTGGTCGCTGGCGGCCTTGCTGGCCGAGTACGGGCTGTTCGGTTCGTAGGTGCGGGTCTCGGTGAAAGCCGCTTCGCCCTTGGCGAGCGAGCCGTAGACCTCGTCGGTTGAGACATGGTGGAAACGAAAGCCGGTCTTGTCGGCGCCCTGCAACGACGACCAGTGCGCACGCGTTGCTTCGAGCAGCGTGAAGGTGCCTTCGATGTTGGTCTTCACGAAAGCAGCCGGGCCGTGGATGCTGCGGTCCACGTGGCTTTCGGCCGCGAAGTGCACCACGGCGCGCGGCTTGTGCTGCGCGAACAGGCGGTCGAGCAGCGCGCGGTCGTTGATGTCGCCATGCACGAACACGTGGCGGGCATCGCCGTTCAACGAGGCCAGGCTTTCGAGGTTGCCGGCGTAGGTGAGCGCATCGAGGTTGAGCACCGGCTCGTCGGTCTGCTCGGTCCAGTCGAGGATGAAGTTCGCGCCGATGAAGCCGGCGCCGCCCGTGACAAGGATCATGGCAATGTGGGGAAGGTGAAGAGAGAAGGGCGGGTCAGCCTGCCAGCCCGTTCGGGTTCAGATTTTGCCAGCGCCAGCTGTCGGCACACATCGTCTGCAGGTCGCGCGTGGCACGCCAGCCCAGCAGCTCGTGGGCCCGCGCCGGGTCAGCGTAACAGGCATCGATGTCACCGGGCCGACGCGGCGCGATCTCGAACGGCACGCTGCGCCCGCTCGCCTGCTCGAACGCACGCACCAGTTCGAGCACGCTGCTGCCCTGGCCGGTGCCCAGGTTGGCGACGATCGAGCCCTTGCCCGCGAGCAGGTAGCGCAACGCGGCGACGTGGCCTTCGGCCAGGTCGCTGACGTGGATGTAGTCGCGCACGCCGGTGCCGTCGGCCGTGTCGTAGTCGTTGCCGAAGATGCTCAGGCGCGCGCGCTTGCCGATCGCCACCTGGCTGATGAAGGGCATCACGTTGTTCGGCGTGCCGCGCGGGTCTTCGCCGATCAGGCCGCTCTCGTGCGCGCCCACCGGGTTGAAATAACGCAGCGTGGCGATGGCCCAGGAAGGGTCGGCCGCCTGCAGGTCGCGCAACACCGTCTCGCTCATCAGCTTGGTGGCGCCGTAGGGGTTGGTGGCCGAGAGCGCGGCATCTTCGCGAATCGGCAACTGCTCGGGTTTGCCGTAGACCGTGGCACTGGAGCTGAACACCAGCGCCTGGCAGTGGTGGCGCTCCATCGCCTGGCACACCGTGAACAGGCCGCTCAGGTTGTTGGCGTAGTAGGCCAGCGGTTTGGCGGCGCTCTCGCCCACTGCCTTGAACGCGGCGAAGTGCACCACCGCGGCTATGGGCTCCCGCGCGAACACGGTGTCGATGGCCGCCGCATCGCAGACATCGGCCCGAATGAAGTCGGGCGTCATGCCGCCGAGTGTCTTCAGGCGCGTCAGCACCTCGGGCGAGCTGTTCGAGAAGTTGTCGATGCCCAGCACGCGGTAGCCTGCCGCCTGCAGCGCGAGCCAGGTGTGGGAGGCGATGAACCCGGTGGCGCCGGTGAGCAGGATCAGGGGGGGATTCATCGCAGTGGTCGTTTGGCCGGGGTTGATCGGTGTCGGAGCACCGGGATTTTGCGCCGTGCCGGCCGCAACCCCGCGGTGCGCCGCGAGACCGTAGCCTGCGGATTCTCCTTCAAATGGCGCCGCGCTCTGCCGCGCGAGCCCCTCGCGGCTCGCACGGCGAAAAGGGCGCCGTGCCTACAATCCGCGCATGTTCAACACTCTGCAAGCACTCGTCGGCCGGGCCACGATGGAACGGGTAACCTTGTTCCTCAACCATGTGCTCAGTGCCGAACCGGTGGCGACGCAGCGGCTTCGTGGGCACGCGGGGCGCAGCGTGCAACTGGCGCTGCAGGGCTGGCCCGGTGTCTTGCCTGCGCTTCCCCCCACCGCTTTTCGTGTGACGGCAGCCGGTTTGATGGAGTGGTGTTCCGAAGACCTGCCCGAGCCACCCGACCTGCGCTTGAGCATCGATGCTTCGAACCCGGCGCTGGCCGCGATGCAGGCGCTCACCGGCGAGCGCCCGCGCGTCGAAGTGTCGGGAGATGCCGCGTTCGCCGCCGACCTGAACTGGCTCGTCGACAATCTGCGCTGGGACGTGCAGGACGACCTCGCGAACGTCGTCGGTCCGGTGCCGGCACGCGAGATCGCGCGCATCGGCGGTGGCGTCAAAGCCGGCTTGCGCGAGGCCGTGCGCACGCTCGGCGGGCTGGTTCAGCGCAAACGCGACGCGGGCGCGGAGCAGTCTCGCTGATGAGGCACATCGCCCGGCTGATCTTCATCAGCGTCACGGTCCTGCGCTACGGGCTGGACGAACTCGCGCTGTCGAGCTTTCGCCAGCGCTGGGTGCGCGCGCTGGTTCGGGTGATGACGATCGGGCGCACGCTCGACGCG
>JANYFX010000476.1 GCA_025359585.1 Rhizobacter sp.
TGAGAACGTGGTCTGGCGCTGCGGCCAGCCGCGCATGTAGCGTTTTTCCAGGCGCTCGACGCGCAACAAAGGGTGGGTCATCTCAAGCTCCGAGCAGTTGGCGGCGCAGGGCGGCGTTGTAGCGCAAGGCGGCGGCAGGCCCCTCGTGCACGATGCGCCCGAGGTTCATCACGCACACGCGGTCGGCGACCGCGAGCGCGCTGTCGACGTTCTGTTCCACCAGCAACACGGCCACACCTTCGCGCTTCAGGCGCAAGACCGTGGCCATCACGTCTTGCACCACTTTCGGGGCCAGGCCCTGGCTCGGTTCGTCGAACAGCACCAGGCCCGGCGCGCCCATCAATACGCGCGAGATCGCGACCATCTGCATCTCGCCGCCCGAGAGGTTTTCGCATTCGCGCTGCATCAGGTATTCGAGCGCCGAGAAGATCTCGAAACACTCCTTCTCGCTCCAGGCCCGAAAGCGCGTGCGCTTGCGCGCGATGGCGAGGTTGCGCGCCACGGTCAGCGTGGGGAACACGCGCCGGTCGTCGGGCACCCAGCCGATGCCCATGCCGGCGATGCGGTGCGTGGGCGCGCGCGTCACGTCCTGCCCGTCGAAGCAGATCTGCCCGGCGCGTGCCGGTGTCAGGCCGAGGATCGCGCGCAGCGTGGTCGTCTTGCCCGCGCCGTTGGGCCCGAGCAGCGCCAGCACTTCACCCGGCGCGACCTTGAGCGACACACCGAACAGCGCCTGGCTCTCACCGTAAAACGCGCTGATGTCGTTCACCTCCAGCATCGCGGCCGACGCCGGGTCTTCTTTCAGCACCGCGCTCATGACAGCAGCCCCAGGTTCGATCGCGCCACCCACGGGTTGGTCTTCAGCTCGGCGGGTGTGCCCTGCGCGATGACCTGGCCCCAGTGGATCACGCAGATGCGGTCTGCCAGGCCGAAGAGGAAGGGCATGTCGTGCTCGATGACGACGATGGTGAGCTGGCGTTTCAGCTCCGTGATCAGCGTGGCCAGCCGCGCCGTGCCTTCGCTGCCGAGGCCTGCGGTGGGCTCGTCGAGAAACAGCAGGCGCGGTTTGGCTGCCAGCGCCACGCCGATCTCGAGCGCGCGCCGTTCGCCGTACGAGAGCCGCGCGGCAGGCACGTTTTCCTTGCCCGCCAGGCCGACGCGCGCCAGCACCTGCTCGGCCTGTGCGTGCGCAGCGTCGTCGCTGCCCAGGTCGCGCCACATCGAGAAGCCCTGCGCGCGCACCTCGGGCAGTGCCAGCATCACGTTGTAGAGCGCGGTGTCGTCGTTGAACAGGTTCATCATCTGGAACGATCGCGACAAACCCTTGCGCGCGATCTGTCGCGGCGACAGGCCGGTGATGTCTTCACCGGCGAAATGCACGCTGCCGCCGTCGGGGCGGTAGCGGCCGGTCAGCACATTGAAGCAGGTCGTCTTGCCGGCGCCGTTGGGGCCCATGATGCCGACCAGCTCACCTTCTTCGACCGAGAGGTTCACACCTTGCAGCACGACCTGGTCGCCGAAGCGCTTTTGCAGTTGACGGGTTTCGAAGAGGGCCATGGTCATGCCACCTTGGTTGCTGTGCTGGTGACGACCTTCGCTTGCGCGCCGCGCCGAACCGCGGCCAGCTTGCCGCGCCAGTGTTGCCACGCGCCGGCCACCCCGTCGGGCTGGAACAGCACCATCGCGATGAACAGCATGCCGTACCAGAGCAGCCAGGTCTCGGTGTAGGCACCGAGCAGGTCCCGCGCGAGGATGAAGAACAGCGCGCCGATCACCGGGCCCCAGAAGCTCACGAGCCCGCCGCCGATCAGCACCATCATCACGACGAAGCCCGAGTTCTGCAGGCTCATCACGTTCGGGTAGGCCGACTGCTGGGCCAGCGCGAACAGCCCGCCCGCCAGCCCCGCGATGCCGGCCGAGATCACGAAGGCCAGCCACTTGTACAACCAGACGTTGTGGCCGACGAAAGACGCGCGCATCTCGTTCTGCTTGACGGCGCGCAGCACCCGACCGAACGGCGAATGCACGAGCCGCCACAAGCCGACCAGCACGAGAGCGAACACGACCAGCGCGAAATAGAACAGTGCTTCGTTGCTGCGCAGGTCGATGTGAATGCCGGGCAGCGACAGCACGCTGCGCTTGATGTTGAGCAGGCCGTCTTCACCGCCGGTCAACGAGTGCCATTTGCCGGCGACGAACCAGAACAGCTGGCCGAACGCGATCGTCAACAGCGCGTAGTAGATGCCACGCCGGTGCGAGATGAAGGCCGCCACCAGTGCCCCGAACGCTGCCGCCACCAGCGTGGCGCCGAGCAGCGCAAGCAGCAAGCCGGCGCCGCCGCGCAGTTGCAACAAGCCGAGCGCGTAGGCGCCGATGCCGAAGTAGGCGCCGTGGCCGAACGAGGGCAGGCCGGCGTAACCGAGCAGCAGGTTGTGGCCGAGCGCGAACAGCATCCAGATCATGATTTCGAGGGCGAGGTACTGGTACAGCCCCGCCTGTTTCAGCCACAGCGGCGTGCTCGCGAGCAGCAGCACGGTGACAATCATCGGCGGGGTGATCAGCTTCGCTTTGGGCGGGTCGGCAGACATGGGCGGCTCATGGAAAAAAGACGGGGCTTGTTGAAATATATGTTCTACGCTATTCAAATGCAAGAATATTTGATCTATTCTTCGATCGTCATCACGACAGGCTGCACACCGGCCGCAGGAACGACATCATGAAAAGAGTGCCGACATACAACGAGCTGAAAGAAACGCTGGGCCGTGTTTACCCCGACCTGCCCAAGCAGTTGCAGCGCATCGCGCGCTTCGCGCTCGACAAGCCTGACGAGCTCGCACTCGGCACGGTGGCGGTGATCGCGGCGGCGGCCGATGTGCAGCCTTCGTCGGTGATCCGCTTCTCGAATGCGCTGGGCTTCGGTGGTTTTTCCGAGATGCAGCAGGTCTTTCGCGGCCACCTGATCGAGCGCAGCAGCAGCTACCGCGAGCGCATCGACCAGCTTCGCCGCACCAGCCGCGTCAAGCCCGAGGGCGGCGGTGTCTTGCAGCAGTTCGTCGGTGACGCGGTGGCCGAGCTCGGGCAACTCGAAGAGAACGTGCATGCGCCCGACATCGCCGCCGCCATCGCGTTGATCTGCGGTGCGAGCCGGGTGCACGTGCTGGCGCAGCGCCGCGCGTTTCCAGTCGCCTGTTACCTGGCCTACGCGCTCGGCCAGCTCGAACTGCGCACGCATTTGATCGACGGCATGGGCGGCATGCTGGGGGAGTCGCTGCGCAGCATCGCGCAAGACGATCTGCTGATCGTCGCGAGCTTCCAGAACTACTCGCGTGATGTGATCGAAGCGGCGGCCGCGGCAAAGGAGCGTGGTGTGGCGGTGATCGCGCTGACCGACAGCGCGTTGTCGCCGCTGAAGCCTTCGGCGCGGGTGTGCTTCGAGCTCGGCGAAGGGTCGCACCAGGCGTTTCGTTCGCTGGTCGCGCCGATGTGTCTGGCGCAGGCGCTCGTCGTCGGCGCCGGCCACAAGCTGGCCGAAGCGCCGGCGGCCAAGCCGAAGCGCGCACGCCAGAAGAGTGGCGCGAACGCCTGAGTTCTTCGCCCGACCCCGGGTCGTTGAACGGCCGTTGTCGCTGCTGCTGAAAACTTGTCGCGGAACAAATGGAACAAGTGCTGGACACGATTGAACGTATGTTCTACAGTTGAATCATGAAAGAACGTTTACTCTATTCGAAGGCGGGTGCGCCGGAGCTGGTCTGCATGGGCCGCGCTGCGGTCGACCTGTACGGCGAGCAGATCGGCGGCCGCCTCGAAGACATGCAGAGTTTCGCCAAGTACCTCGGCGGCTCGCCTTGCAACACGGCGGTCGGTGCATCGCGGCTGGGCTTGCGCGCGGCGATGCTCACGCGGGTCGGTGACGAGCACAACGGCCGCTTCGTGCGCGAGGCGCTCGCTGCCGAAAGCGTCGACGTGTCGCAGGTGCGCACCGACCCCGAGCGCCTGACCGCGCTGGTGTTCCTCGGCATCCGCGACCGTGAAACCTTTCCGCTCGTGTTCTACCGCGATCGCTGTGCCGACATGGGCCTGTGCGCCGCCGATGTCGATGCCGACTTCATCGGTTCGGCGCGGGTGCTGCTGCTTTCGGGCACGCACCTGTCGCAGCCGCAGACCTACGAGGCCTGCATGGCCGCGATCCGCGCCGCACGCGCCGCCGGCACGCGCGTCGCGCTCGACATCGACTACCGCCCGGTGTTGTGGGGCCTGACCGCACCCGGCCTCGGCGAGCAGCGCTACATCCAGTCCGACAACGTCAGCCGGCACCTTCAGACCGTGTTGCCGCTGTGCGACCTGATCGTCGGCACTGAAGAAGAAGTGCACATCGCCGGTGGCAGCCCGGACACGCATGCGGCGCTGCGCCGCATCCGCGATCTGTCGAACGCGCTGATCGTGATGAAACGCGGGCCGATGGGCTGCGTGGCTTACCCCGCCGCGATTCCCGCGCAGCTCGACGACGGCATCAAAGGCCCGGGCTTTCCGGTCGAGGTGTTCAACGTGCTCGGCGCGGGCGACGCCTTCATGGCCGGGCTGTTGCGCGGCTGGGTGCGCGACGAGCCGCTGCAGCATTCGCTGCGCTACGCGAACGCGTGCGGCGCGATCGTTGTGTCGCGCCACGGCTGCGCGCCGGCCATGCCGAGCTGGGACGAGCTGAGCCACTTCCTGCAACACGGTTCGCTGACCACGCGGCTGCGCGACGACGAAGCGCTGGAGCAACTGCACCGTGCCAGCACCCGCACGCGGCGCTGGCCGTCGCTCGCGGTACTCGCTTTCGACCACCGCAGCCAGCTCGAAGAACTGGCGGCCGTGCACGGCGCGGCAGCGAGCCGCATCGCCGACTTCAAGCTGCTGGTCGCACAAGCCGCCGAGCGCGGTTACCGCGCGGCGCAGCTCGCGGTGCCGGACGCGTCGGCCTTGCCCGCGCCCGGCGTGATCATCGACGACCGGCATGGCGAAGTGGCGTTGAGCCGCCTCACCGGCGCAGGCTGGTGGGTGGGCCGGCCGGTCGAGCTGCCGGGCTCGCGGCCGCTTGCTTTCGAAGCCGGTCTGAATGTCGCGCTGGCGCTGCGCAGCTGGCCGGCCGAGCACGTCGTCAAGTGCCTGCTGGCCTACCACCCCGACGACGAACCGGCCTTGCTCGCCGCCCAGCTCGACACGCTGGTGCAACTGGCGCAGGCCTGCCATGCCACCGGGCACGAGTTGCTGGTCGAGGTGATTCCGCCGCGTGACAAGCCCACCGACCACCACACGCTGGCGCGCGCGATGGAGCAGGTCTACGCACGCGGTGTGAACCCCGACTGGTGGAAGCTGCCGCCGCCGGCCGACGCAGCAACCTGGCAACAGATCGACGACGTGATCCGCGCCCGCGACACACGCTGCCGTGGCGTGCTGCTGCTCGGCCTGGAAGCGAGCGAAGCGAACTTGGCGCAGGGCTTTCGTGCGGCAGCCGGCCAGCCGCTGTGCAAGGGCTTCGCGGTCGGCCGCTCGATCTTTGCCGACGCCGCCGCCGCCTGGTTCGCCGGTGAGCTGCTGGATGCCGGTGTCATCGAACAGGTGTCGCAGCGCTACCTGCGCCTGATCTTCCTGTGGTGCGAGGCGAGGGCGGGCACGCCCGAAACCGCCGCCCACGCCACTTCATTTGCAAAGACGACTTCATGAACAAGACCATTGCTTTCATCGGCCTCGGAATGATGGGCCACGGCATCGCGAAGAACCTGCTCGCCAAGGGCTTTGCCGTGCGCTTCAAGGTGCACCGCAGCCGCGCCAATCTGCAGGACCTGATGGCTGCGGGTGCCGTCGAAGTCTCGAGCCGGGCCGAGCTGGTGCGCGGCGCCGACATCGTGGTGCTGTGCGTCACCGGCACGCCGCAGGTCGAAGACAACGTCTACGGCGACGACGGTTTGCTCGCCGCGGCGCGCGACGGCCTGATCGTGATCGACCATTCCACCGCCGAGCCGGCGTCGAGCACGCGCATCCGCGCCGACTTCGCGGCGCGTGGCACTCGCTACATCGATGCGCCGCTGGCGCGCACGCCGAAAGAAGCCGAAGAAGGGCGCTTGAACACGATGGTCGGCGCCGAGCCGGCCGACTTCGAGTTGCTCAAACCTGTGCTCGCGGCCTACTGCGAAAACATCATCCACGTCGGCCCGCCCGGCCACGGCCACGTGCTCAAGCTGATCAACAACATGCTCGCGATGACGACCGCCGCAGCGATCGCCGAA
>JANYFX010000479.1 GCA_025359585.1 Rhizobacter sp.
CGCCCTTGGCCAGACGCAGAACCTCGGCGTGATCGAGGCGGTGTTCTATCGCGAGCGCCATCGCGAGATCACCGTGATTGCGCCTCGCGCCGAAGGCGCTGCCAAGGACGCGCAACGTGCTCCGTCGGCCGCAACAGCCGCACCGCTGCGTGCGAGCAGGCCGGCGCGCGCCGCCCAATACGGCTGGTAGTCCCGCAAGCGCGCGTCGCTGCCGATGGCGTCGAGCGCGGCGAGGCCGGCGGCCGCGCCCTGGATTTCGGCAATCGCCACGGCGCGGTTGATCGCGACCACCGGCGAACCCGTCATCAGCGCGAGCGCGTCGTAGAGCTGCGCGATCGCGGCCCAGTCGGCGTGACCGGTGCGGCGCCGGATCACGTGGGCCGACTGCACCGCCGCTTCGAGCTGGTAGCGCCCGATCGTGCCGAGCTTGCTGGCGCGCAGCAACAGCGCTTCGGCGGCATCGATCAGGCGCGCGTCCCACAGCGTGGGGTCTTGTTCGGCCAGCGGCACGTAGCCGCCTTCGGCATCGCGCCTTGCCGCGCGGCGCGCCTGCGCGTGCAGCATCAACGAGAGCAGGCCGAGCGCTTCGGGCTCGTCGGGCATCAACACGGTGACGAGCTCACCAAGCCAGATGCCTTCGTCGGCGAGATTGCGGCGCCGCGCTTCGGTGCCCGCCGGGTCGGACCAGCCTTCGGTGAAGGTGGCGTAGATTGCCTCCAGCACCGCGTCGAGCCGCCCGGCCAGATCGTCGTGTTCGGGCAGGCGGAACGGGATGCCGGCGCGTTTGATCTTGGCCTTGGCGCGCACCAGCCGCTGGCCCATCGCTGCGGGTGCGACGAGAAAGGCCGAGGCGATCGCCGCCGCATCGAAACCGAGAATGGTCTGCAGCATCAGCGGCGCACGCACGCTGGCTTCGATGGCCGGGTGCGCGCAGGCGAACATCAGCAGCAGCCGGTCGTCGGGGATCGCGCGTTGTGCGTCGGCGTCGGTTGCGATGTCGGTGAACAGCAGCAGGTCGAAGGCCGCATCGTCGTGCGTCTTGCGGCGCCGCGCCGCGTCGATCAGCGAGCGCTTGGCGGCCGTCATCAGCCAGGCTTCGGGGCTGTGCGGCACGCCCTGCGCGGGCCAGTCGCGCAAGGCCGATTCGAACGCGGCCGAGAGTGCGTCTTCGGCCGCCGCCACGTCGCGCGTGCGCGCTGCGAGGTACGCGACGAGCTTGCCGTAGCTTCGTCTCGCCGTCGTTTCGGCGGCCGCTGCAGCGGCCGCGGCTTCCGTGCCGATCACATCTCCCAGATCGGCCGAACTTCTAGCGTTCCCTGGCCCGCGTTCGGGCAGCGTGCCGCCCAGGACAGCGCGGTTTCGCGGTCGGGAACGTCGATCATGTAGTAGCCACCGAGCTGCTCGCGCGTTTCGGCGTAGGGGCCGTTGAGCACTTCGGTCTTGCCGTTGCGCACGCGCACCGAGGTGGCGTCGCTGGTCGGGCGCAGGCGTTCGCCGCCCTGCATGGCGCCGGCCTTGACCAGGGCCTGGGCGTAGGCGCCGTGGTCTTTTGTCATCTGGCTCGCCGCATCGGCGGGCACGCTGTTCATCTTCGATTCGTCGCCATGGATCATCAACAAGTACCGCATCGGGTTCTCCTTTGGGGGCGGTGCGGCGATGCGCCGCACCTGTGCCTTGACGTTCGGACCGCGCCGCTTTCGACCGGCGCGCGACACATTTTTTTGCCGCCGCCTCACATCTCCCAGATCGGCCGGACCTCGATCGTGCCGTAGCTCGAGGTCGGGCAACGCGCGGCCCACGACAGCGCGGCGTCGAGGTCGGGCACGTCGATCACGTAATAACCACCGAGCTGCTCGCGGGTTTCGGCATACGGCCCGTTGAGCACCTCGGTCTTGCCGTTGCGTACCCGCACCGAGGCGGCGTCGGTGCTCGGGCGCAGCCGCTCGCCGCCCTGCAGCACACCGGCCTTGACCAGCGCTTCGGTGTAGGCACCGTAGGCCTGCATCAGCTGGCCGGTGGCTTCGGGCGACATCGCATCTTCTTCGGCTTCGCTGGCGTAGATGCTCAAGAGGTATTTCATCGGGCTCTCCTCGGTGGGTCGGGACGTGGCGACATGCCGCATCTGTGCCTTGACGTTCGGCCGGCGCCGGTTTCGACAGGCCCGGCGGATATTTTGAAACCTGGCCGCGGCGCGGGCGGCGGCGGGATTGACGCGCGCACCATTCGAGCGGCAGTATGCGCCGCGTCGTGTGGCTCGGCGCACCCTTCGCCATGGACTATTCGACCGGCAAACTCAGCTTCATCTTCATCGTGGCGGTGCTGCTGGCGTGTGTTGCTTCGTGGGCGCTGGCCTGGCGTTTCCGGGCCGTGATGCGGCGGCTGATGAGCGCGCCGCTCGGTGTGCCCGCACCCACCGCTGCCGCCGCTTCGATGCCGGCGGCCGCATGGTCGCCACCCGCGCCGGTCACCGCCGCCGACAACCGCCGCGCCGGCCTGCGGCTGTCGCTGCTGTTGATCGGCCTGTCGTGCCTGATGGCGTGCAGCAGCGCGGCGCTGCAGCTGCGTTTCGAGTTCGAGGACACGGCCTTTTCGTTCAAGCGCGTGGCCGTGATCGCCCTCGTTCACCTGTGGCCGGTGTTTCCGGCGCTCGGGCTGCTGTGGCGCTGGTCGTGGCCAAGGGTGCTGGGCGTGTTGCTGCTGTGGTGCGTGGCTTGTTTTCTGGTGATGCTGTGGCGCTCGGTCGAGCCGCGCCCGGGCCAGTTGCTGCTCTACCTGGCGATCGAGATCGGGCCGACACTGGTGCTCGTGGCCTTGCTGTGCATGAGCGGCGTCACGCGGGCGGTGGCGCCATGGCTGCTGCCGGTGTTCGTCGGCCTCGTGTGGGCCTCGATCGCTGGCATCGATCTGCTGGGGTGGTTGGTCGCGCGCGAGTCGCCGTGGTTGCATTCGATGACGCCGATGCTGAGTGCCGACGCCGTGATGCTGCTGTTCGCCGCGCTGCCCTGGCTGCTGGCGGTTTGGCCGCTCGCGTGGCTCGGGCGTGCGCTCGGCCGCGCCTATGCGCACAAGCGTTTGTCGGAGCTGATGGTCTTGTTCACCGCGGTCTGGGCGGTGTCGATGTTCTTTCAGGCGCTCTCGGCTGCCAGCAGCCTCGGCCTGTGGGGTGCCGTGATGCTGCTGCCGCTGTTGTGGATCCCGCTCGTGATGGCGCTCGCCCGGCGCGCCGGGCGCGGCCGCCCGCCCACGCTGCTGGTGCTGCGTGTGTTCCAGCGCGACGCGCAGGTGCAAGACCTGTTCGACCACGTGATCGAACGCTGGCGCCTGACCGGCAACACCGTTCTGATCGCCGGCACCGACCTGTTGCTGCGCACGCTCGACGCCGACGACATCTTCACCTTTCTCGCCGGTGGGCTGGCGCGGCGTTTCATCCAGCGCGCTGCCGACGTGCCGGCGCGGCTGGCCGCGTTCGACTTCGGCGCCGACACCGACGGCCGCTTTCGTGTCAACGAGTGTTATTGCCACGACACGACCTGGCAAGACGCGCTCGCCGCGCTGGTAGAGCGCAGCGATGTGGTGCTGATGGACCTGCGCAGTTTTCAGGCCCACAACGCCGGCTGCCGGCACGAGTTGAACGTGCTCGCGCGCAGCCCGGCGCTGGCCCGCGTGGTGGTGTTGACCGACGGCCAGACCGACCGCGCGGCGGCTCATGCCGACACCGCCAGTGCGCCGGCCGGGCGCTTCGTGTGGCTTGACACGGCGAACATCGACGCGCACAAGAAGCGTCAAGTGTTGGCAAGCCTGTTTGTCGCCGGGTGAGCCCGCCGGGCCGCCCCAAGGGCGAACGCACCGCAGTGCGAAGCAAGGAGGTTGCCGAATAGGCTGCCCATGAACTAGGGCTTTCACGAGGCGGGGCACGCGCCCATGATGCGCGGCCCGAGGGACGATCGACCCGAGCCCTGCCCGGCCCGGTTCACAGGAGCAAAACATGGCCACATCGGCGCAAGATATCACTTTCATCGTTCCCGGCCAGACGCAGATGGCGACAACGGCCACGCGCGGCAGCACCAAGGCCGCCGTGCGCGTCGGCACGCAGCGCAGCGGTGGCGACGCAGTGCGCTTGAGCGCGCGGCCCGGCGACGACGTTGTGGTGCTCACCATCGCCAACGGCCCCACGCTCTACCTGCACCCCGAAGACGCCCGCGACCTGATGCGTGCGCAAAGCGCAGGCGCCACGCGCGGTGCGGTCAACGCGGCCAGCGACAACGAGGTGGTGGTTTCGCCGCAGCTCGGCTGGCCCGGCCTCGAGGCCGGCGCCACGCGCGGTGCGACCCGTGGCTGGATGGGGCAGGCGGTGCTCAGCGCGTTCGAGGTCGTGACCGGTCTTGCCAAAGACCCGGCCAAACTCGCGGCGGCAGCTGTCACGAAGAAGGTCGATGGCGCGGTCGATGCGGGTGTCTACGAACTGTCGGCCGATGCGCTCGAAGCGCTCAAGGGCAGCGGCCGCAAGCGCGACGCCGTGCCCGCCGCGGCCGATGGGGGCGCGCTGCTGGTGCTGGTCCACGGGACCTTCGTCGAGACGGTCAGCACCTTCGGCAAGCTCTGGGCCTTGCACCCGCAGACCGTGCGCGAGCTGTTCACGCATTACGCGAACCGGGTCTACGCGCTGGATCACCCGACGATGGGCGCGAGCCCGATCACCAACGCGCTGACGCTCGTGCGCGCGATGCCGGCAGGCGCGCGCCTGCACCTCGTCACGCACTCGCGTGGCGGGCTCGTGGCCGAAGTATTGGCGCGCGCGTGTGGTGGCAAACCGCCGACGGCCGACGAGCTCGCGCTGTTCGCCGGGCCAGAGCGCACGCAGCAGCGCGCCGACCTGATCGCGCTGTCGAAAGAAGCGATCGCGAAAGGCTTGAAGATCGAACGTGTGGTGCGCGTGGCCTGCCCGGCACGCGGCACGCTGCTCGCGTCGAAACGCTTCGACGCTTACCTGTCGGTGTTGAAGTGGGGGCTCGAACTCGGCGGCATACCGGTCGCGCCGCAGCTGGTCGACTTCCTGCACGAAGGGGCGCGGCGCCGCGCCAAACCCGACGAGCTGCCTGGCATCGAGGCGATGATGCCCGAAAGCCCGCTCGTCAAGTGGCTCAACGGTGGCAGCGACACGATCCCCGGCGAGTTGCGCGTGATCGCCGGCGACATGGAAGGCGACTCGATCGGCTCCTGGGTCAAGACGCTGCTGTCCGACGCCTTCTACTGGACCGACAACGACCTCGTCGTGCAGACCCGTTCGATGTACGGCGGTGCGCCGCGCGCGGCCACGCCCGGTGGCGCCGGTGCGAGCTTTCTGCTCGATCGCGGCGCCAAGGTCTCGCACTTCAACTACTTCGCCAACGAGAGCACCGTCAAGGCGATCACGAGCGCCTTGTTCGATGATGCGCCGGCCGACTTCGCAACCATCGGCCCCTTGTCGTGGGCCGGGCAAGACGCGAGCGGCACCCGTTCCGCACGGGCCATCGCACGCTCGCGTGGCGCCGCTGCAGGCGCGGCCGCCGACCGCCCGGCGGTGTTCGTGCTGCCCGGCATCCTCGGCTCGAACCTGAAGCTCGACGGCAAGCGCATCTGGCTCGGTTTCCGATTCATCAACGGCCTCAAGAAGCTCGCCTGGGACCCGGCCACCGCCGCGCGCATCGAGCCCGACGGCCCGATCGGCCTGGTCTACGACGACCTGATCGAGCGCCTGGCCGACACGCACGAGGTGATCCCGTTCGCCTACGACTGGCGCCGCCCGGTCGAAGACGAAGCGCGCCGCCTCGCGACCGCGGTCGACGCTGCGCTCGCCGCGCGCAACGTCAGCCAGCAGCCGGTGCGGCTGATAGCGCACTCGATGGGCGGGCTCGTCGCGCGCACCATGCGCCTCGAAAAACCCGAGACATGGCAAAGGATGATGGCGCGCGATGGCGGCCGCCTGCTGATGCTGGGCACGCCCAACGGCGGCTCGTGGGCGCCGATGCAGACGCTGTCGGGCGACGACAACTTCGGCAACGCGTTGGTCGCCTTCGGCTCCTTGTTCGACAACGGTGGCACGCGCAAGATGATGGCCGCGATGCCGGGCTTCATCCAGTTGCAGGCGTCCCTGCTCGACCCGAACCTCGGCCTCGACAAAGCGACGACCTGGCAGAAGCTCGCCGACGACGACATGGCCGCGCTGCGCGACCGCAGCATCTGGCACGACGAAGGCGCGCAGCGCACGATCTACGAATGGGGCGCACCGCCGCAAGACGTGCTCGACCAGGCCGTGAAGTTGCGCCGGCGGCTCGACGCGCAGGTCGAAACGCTCGGCGCCGATGCGCAGAAGATGCTGCTCGTGGTCGGCCACGCGGCCTTCACACCCGCCGGTTTCACGCAGACCGCCGACGGCCTCGAATACCTCGACACGCCCGACGACGGCGACGGCCGCGTGCCGCTGCAAAGCGCGCTGCTGCCCGGCGTTCGCACCTGGAAGGTCGACGCCGAGCACGGCAAGCTGCCCGACGAAGCGAGCGCCTTCGCCGGCTACATCGAACTGCTCACGACCGGCCAGACGCGCCTGCTCGACGTGTTCGAGCCGGCCGCGTCCGGCACACGCGGTGCCGGTGGCGCATCGGCTGTGGCTGCTGCGCTGGTGCGCAGCCGGCCTTCGCGCGGCCTGCAGTCGTCGAGCCCGCCGTCGAGCGAAGCCGAGGTGCTGGGGCTGGCGCGCGCGGGCGCCGAGTCGCGCCGCAGCCGGGGCAAGAGCACGGCGCTGCGGGTCTCGGTGCTCAACGGTGACCTGAAGTTCATCCACCAGCCGCTGATGGTCGGGCACTACCGCTCGATCGCGCTGACCGGCACCGAGTGGGTCGTCGACTGCCTGGTCGGCAACGCGATGAGCAAGTCGCTCGCCGCCGGCCTGTACCCCGACGCGACCGGCTCGCACCAGATCTTCGGCAACCAGCGCAAGGACCCGGAGAACGCGCTCGCGATGGCGCGTCCGCAGGCGGTCGTGGTGGCCGGGCTCGGCGAAGAAGGAAAGCTGCGCGCGAGCGAGCTCGTCTACACGGTGCGTCAGGCGGTGCTCGCGTATGCGCAGCGCGTGTCGGAACAGCAGGGCGGCGCGGCCTCGCAGTTCGAGCTCGCGGCCACGCTGCTCGGCAGCGGCGGCACGGGCATCAGCGCCGGCAGCGCTGCGCAGCTGATCGCACAAGGTGCGTTCGAAGCGAACCAGAAATTGCAGCAGGGCGGCTGGCCGCAGCTGAGCCGGCTGATCCTGGTCGAGTTCTACCTCGACCGTGCCAGCGACGCCTGGCGTTCGCTGCAGGTGCAGGCCATCGCCACGCCGAACCAGCTCGAACTCGTGGGCCTGGTTGCCTCTGGTGATGGTGCCTTGCGGCGCTCGCTCGATTCGAGCTACCGCGGCGCGGCCTACGACCTGATCAGCGCGCTCACCGGCCCGCGCGACAAGAACGACCAGCCGACGATCCAGTACGTGCTCGACACGCGCCGCGCGCGCACCGAGGTGCGGGCCCAGCAGGCGCAGGGCACGCTGCTCAACGAGCTGGTGGCCAAGGCCTCGAACGACACCAACCGCGACTCGCAGATCGGCCGCACGCTCTTCAAGCTGCTGGTGCCGGTGGAGATGGAGCCCTTCCTCGGCGGCACGACCGAGATGCTGATCGAGCTCGACAGCGGCTCGGCCGTGATCCCGTGGGAGCTGCTCGACACCGACGCACCGGCGCAAAGCGGCGGCGACCCGCGGCCCTGGGCGATCCGCAGCAAGCTGCTGCGCAAGCTGCGCACCGAAGACTTCCGCGCCCAGGTCTCCGACGCCAACGCCGACGACAGCGTGCTCGTGATCGGCGAGCCGCTGTGCGACCACAGCCTGTACCCGCCGCTGCCCGGCGCGCGCGCCGAAGCGATCGCGGTCGTGACGCGCCTGACGAGCGCGGCCGACGGCATCCAGGCCGGCAAGCTGCGATCGCTCGTCAGCGGCGAAGACGATGCGCGCGCCGTCATCAACGCACTCTTCGAGCGGCCCTACCGCGTGGTGCACGTGGCCGGCCACGGCGCGCTCGGCGCGAAGGGCGGCGTGGTCTTGTCGGGCGACACCTTCCTCGGCGCGGCCGAGATCAAGGCGATGCGGGTCGTGCCCGAACTCGTGTTCCTGAACTGCTGCCACCTCGCCGGCCGCGACGCGTCGCTGACGCTGCAGCCCTACGACCGCGCGACCTTCGCGGCCAACATCGCGCAAGCGCTGATCGAGGTCGGCGTTCGCTGTGTGATCGCAGCAGGTTGGGCGGTCGAAGACGGCCCAGCCGAAAAGTTCGCGACCACCTTCTACTCGGTGCTGCTGCGTGGCGAACGTTTCATCGATGCCGTCGCCGCCGCGCGCGAAGCGGCGTGGCGCGAAAGCCCCGAGGGCAACACCTGGGCCGCCTACCAGTGTTACGGCGACCCGGGCTGGACCTGGAACCGCGGCGGCGCCGACGCGCAGCGCGCCGCGCCGCCGGTGGGCGACGAGTTCATCGGCGTGTCGTCGCCGGTGGCACTCACGCTGGCGCTCGAAACGCTGGCGATCCGCAGCCGCTTCAGCAGCGTCAAGGCCGAAGTGCAGCGCGACAAGCTGCGCTTTCTCGAATCGAAGTTCGCGGGCGAATGGGGCGCGATGGGCGCGGTGGCCGAAGCTTTCGGCCTGGCTTACGCGCAAGCCAAGGACAGCAACAAGGCGATCGAGTGGTACCGCGTGGCCGTGAACTCGGCCGACGGCAGTGCGTCGTTTCGCGCTGCCGAACAACTCGGCAACGAGCTTGCACGCTGCGGTGAAAAAATCGCCGACGTGGTGGCCGCGCGCAAGATGATCGAAGAAGGCATCGCTCAGCTCGGCAAGCTGGTGGCGCTGCAGGCCACCGCCGAGCGCGAGAGCCTGCTCGGCTCGGCGTGGAAGCGGCTGGTATTGCTCGAAGCGCGCGCCGGCTTCGATGCCGCTTCGCTCAAGGCGCTCGAAAAGATGGTCGTTCACTACGCCAATGCGGAAACACTGGCGCGTGCCGCGCAGGCCGCCAACCTGTACTACCCGGCCAAGAACGGCATCAGCGCCGAACTGAGGCTCGCGTTCCTGCAGAAGCGCGCGCCGCGCCTGAGCGAAGCGCGGCTGAGCGCGGTGCGTGATTCGCTCGAGAAGGCCGCGACCGAACGGCCCGACTTCTGGTCGGTGGTCGGGCAGACCGAACTCGCGATGCTCGAAGCGCTGGCGCAAGGCCGCCTCGCCGGCTCCGGGCCGGGGTTGATGGACGCTGCTCGCGAACTCAAGGCGCGGGTGCCCGCCACCTCGAGCTGGGACTCGGTCTACACCGAAGCGCGCTTCACGCTCGAGCCTTACCAGGCGGTGGCCAATGCGACCGAGCAGCGCGCCGCCGCCGAGATCCTGAAGGGCCTGAAAGTGCTGGCATCGACATGAACCCGAGCGACGCCGTGGCGCCTGACGTTTTTGTCAGCTACGCGCGCAAGAACCGGCCGCTCGCCGAGCAGTTGGCTGAAGGCCTGAACGCGGGCGGCCTGCAGGTCTGGTGGGACAGCGACCTCGCGCCCGGCACCGAGTTCGCGGCCGTGATCGAGGCCAAGCTGCTCGGCGCGGCGGTGGTCATCGTGCTGTGGTCGGCCGACTCGGTGCGGTCGTCTTTCGTGCGCGACGAATGCTCGCGTGCCCTCAAGCACGACAAGCTGCTGCCGGTGCGCATCGAAGACATCGAGCTGCCGCTCGGCTTCGGCCAGCTGCACACGCTTGACCTGCTCGACTGGGAAGGCGACGCCGACGACGAAGCCTTCGAAAAACTGCTGCTCGAAGTGCAGCGGCGCCGACAGCGCGGGCCGCAGGCCTTGCTGGCCGAGCCGCTGCGCCCGGGCCGCAAGTGGCCGCGCCGCTCGTCGCTGCTGGCGGGTGCTGCGCTGGCGCTGGTGGTTGCCGGCAGCGCGACCTGGTACGCGCGCGACCGGGCCGACCAGGCAGCCGACGTGCTGGCCGGAGTGCAGCGCCGCGAAGAAGCCGACAAGCTCGAAGCCGACCGCCACTTTCGCGCCGGCCTCGACCTGCAATACGCCGACGTGCCGCAGCTCGAAAAAGCGCGCAACGAATACCTGAGCGCCATCGAGCGCCGGCCCGGGCACGCGCGAGCGCACTACTACCTCGGCCACGTGTATGCCCAGATGGGCAATCCCGCCGATGCGCTGGCGTCGTTCAAGCTCGCCCTGGCCGCCACCGAATCGCCGCTTGACCGCATCCAGCATGCCGACGTCGACAAACAGCTGCTGGCGCTGGCCGTGGTCGACGGTGAAGAGGCGCCGGTCACACGCGCCGCAACGGCCCCGCAAGTGGCGCCACCGCCGTCCGCGATCGGCAGCGTGGGCAGCAGCGTGGTCGTGGCCGCGCGCGCGCCTGCGGCGAAAACGTCGCCCGCTCCCGTGAACCGTGACGGCATCGACCCGCAGATCGTGACGCGCTCGCTCAAGCCGAAGCCCGCGCCAGTGCCCGCGCCAGTGTCGATCGCGCGCGAACCGAACGTGACCAGCGCCGCCCCCGAGCCCCGCAGCCCGCCGCGCATCGAGCCGCCCGAGGCCAGCGTGGCCGCGCTGATGAAGAGCGTCGAAGGTTTGTTCGACGCCAACAAGGAAACCCGCATCACCGCCACCACCAGCCTCGTGCTCGACCCGCTGGCCTTGTCCGACGCGGTTCCGTTCGCCGTCAACAAGGCGCTGCAGGTCTTGAAGGGCGAGGGCGGTGCGGCCGGCCTGAGTGCGAGCGCGTCTTCGGGCGTGGTGAACACGCTGGTGTTGCTGCAGAGCGCCTTGCCCGGCACGCTGCAGGTGAACCGCGTGGCGATCGAGCAGCTCGTCGACGCGGCCGCACCGCTCGGCGACTACACCGCGCAGCAGGCCGGCAAGGTGCGCGGCCTGCTCACGGCCGCGGCCGCGCGCCACCCGCTCGCCTACATCCAGATCGCCAACGAAGGGCAGCGGCCGATCGCCGAGGCGCTGGCGCTCAAGATGCGCAGCTTCGGTTACGAAGCGCCCGGCATCGAGCTCGTCGCCGACCGCGCGCCTGAAACGACGCAGGTTCGTGTGCAGGGCAAGAGCGACCGCAGTTACGCGCGCTGGGTCAGAAAGGCGGTGGCCGACGCTGTCGATGCGTCACCCGCCGTCAGCGCGCTGCGCAACGCCAGGCCGGGTGTCGATACCTACGAGATCTGGTTCGGGCGCCAGTTGTGCGCGCCGGGCGGGCGGGTGCTGGCGGGCTGCAAGAAGGCTTGAGGCGGCGTGCAGCTAACGCGCTGCTCCTGCGGCGTCACGCAAGGCCGCGCTGACCAGCGCGTCAGCCATCCACAGCACCACGACCTCGACTTCCTTGTCGGTCGAGCCCCAGATGTCCTTGAGCACCATGTGGGGCTCGATGCCATAGATCACCGACAGCGCTTTTTTCAACCGTTCGAGTGCACGCGGCTTGAGCCGGCCTTCGAAAGGCTCGACCGCGTGCGCAAGGATGCCGATGCGGTGGCCGCGCCGGTAAGGTGCTTCTTCGAGCAGGCCGGCACGCTCCAGCGCCCACTGTTCGAGCGAGAGCTGCACGGCGGCGCGCAGCTGGGGCTCGAAGGCCTTGAAGCTCGGGAAGGTGGTGCTGAACATCTCCATGACCCGCGCCGGCCCGTCGGATTTTTTCGAGCGCCACGCGCGCACCGGCGCGAGCGAGGTCTCGACCACGGCGGTGATCAACACGCTGCGGCTCGGGAAGTAGCGGTACGCGGTGGCGCGCGAGACTTGCGCGCGCACCGCCACTTCGGCGATCGACGGCACGTGGCCGTCGCGGATCAGCGCCATCGCGGTGCCCAGCAGCAGCGTGTGGGTTCGCGCCGCCGCGCCGCGCGCGGGTGGCTTGGGCGCACGGGTCGGATCGGGGCGGGTTTTTCCTGAGGGCAAGTCGTTCTCCGGCGCTGCTGCAAGGCCTCGCCAAAGACTACCATCCATTCCTGAAAATGAGACGGCTGTCCAATTGTTGGCTGGGCGTCTCGTTGACGCACGAAAGAGCAGGAGGCCCACGATGACACCCGCTCGCTCCAGCGAGGCCGCCTACATCGCCGGCACCTTCGACACCAAGGCGCGCGAGCTGATGTACCTGCGCGACTGCATCGCGCGCCTCGGTCTGCGCACGGTCACGGTCGATCTGTCGACGCGCGGCGAAAGATCGGCGGCCGACATCCAGCCGCGTGAGGTGGCGCGCCACCACCCCGGCGGTGAAAGCGCGGTGTTCACCGGCGACCGGGGCTCGGCTGTGTCGGCGATGGCGCTCGCGTTCGAGCGTTTTCTGCCCACGTGCGGCGATCTGGGCGGTGTCATCTCGGCCGGCGGCTCGGGTGCGACCGCGCTGGCCACACCGGCGATGCGCGCGCTGGTGGTCGGCGTGCCGAAGATGATGGTCAGCACCGTGGCCTCGGGCGACACGCGGCCCTACGTCGGGCCGAGCGACATCTGCATGATGTATTCGGTGACCGACGTTCAGGGCATCAACCGCATCAGCGCGCGTGTGCTCGCCAACGCGGCGCATGCGCTGGCAGGCATGGTGATGCACCGCGCGGCCTTCGATGCCGAGACCCGCCCGGCCATCGGCCTGACGATGTTCGGCGTGACCACGGCCTGTGTGCAGGCGGTGACCGAGCTGCTCGGCGGCGGCTTCGACTGCCTCGTGTTTCACGCCACCGGCGTGGGCGGCCAGTCGATGGAAAAGCTCGCCGACTCCGGTTTGCTGGCGGGTGTGATCGACGTCACCACGACCGAGATCGCCGACGAGCTGATGGGCGGCGTGCTGTCGGCCGGGCCGACACGCCTGGACGCGATCGCCCGCAGTGGCGTGCCCTACGTGGGTTCGTGCGGTGCGCTCGACATGGTGAACTTCGGGGCCCTGGCCAGCTTGCCCGAAAGGTACAAGGACCGGCTGCTGCACAAGCACAACGAACACGTGACGCTGATGCGCACCACGCCGCTCGAGAACATCACGATGGGCGAGTTCATCGCGGCCAAGCTGAACGCCATGCCCGGGCCGGTGCGCTTCCTGTTGCCCCGCGGCGGCGTGTCGGCCATCGACGCACCGGGCCAGTCGTTCTGGCTGCCCGAGGCCGACGCGGCGCTGTTCGCCGCGATCGAGAAAAACTTCGTCGCGACGCCCACCCACCGGCTGGTGTGGCGGCCCGAAAACATCAACGACCCGGCCTTAGCCGCGGCGCTGGTGGCGGCGTTTCGAGAGATCTGCCCAGCGCTCGCCGCACCGGCGCGCTGACGCTTTCATTACAGGACCGACCCATGCCCCGCATCGCCCGCAAAGACATCCTCGCCCGGTTCAACGCCATGGTCGCGCGGCGCGAGCCCATCGTCGGTGGCGGTGCCGGCACCGGCCTGTCGGCCAAGTGCGAAGAGGCCGGCGGCATCGACCTGATCGTGATCTACAACTCCGGGCGTTTCCGCATGGCCGGGCGCGGCTCGATGGCCGGGCTGATGCCTGACGGCAACGCCAACGAGATCGTCTGCGAGATGGCGCACGAGGTCCTGCCCGTGGTGCGGCACACACCTGTGCTGGCGGGTGTGTGCGGCACCGACCCGTTCATGATCGCCGAGCCGTTCCTGCGCCGGCTCATCGATCTGGGCTTCTCGGGCGTTCAGAACTTTCCGACCGTCGGCCTGATCGACGGCACCTACCGCGCAAACCTCGAAGAAACCGGCATGAGCTACGCGCTCGAAGTGGAACTGATCGCCAAGGCCCGCGCGCTCGACCTGCTGACCACGCCGTATGTGTTCAGCGAAGCCGACGCGAGCGCGATGGCCGCGGCCGGCGCCGACATCGTCGTCTGCCACATGGGCCTGACGACCGGCGGCTCGATCGGCGCCGAGACCGCGCTGAAACTCGACGCCTGCGTCGAGCCGATCAATCGCTGGGCCGCGGCCGCGCGGCAGGTCAACCCCGAGGTGATCGTGCTGTGCCACGGCGGGCCGATCGCGATGCCGGCCGACGCCGAATTCATTCTGAAACACTGCGCCGATTGCCACGGCTTCTATGGCGCGTCGAGCATGGAGCGGCTGCCGACCGAAGTGGCGCTGACCGAGACCACTCGGCAGTTCAAGCGGATCCGCCGGCAGGATTGAACGGCGCTCACCGCGCGCGTAGGACGGCTACTACGGCAAAGGGCGGCGCAGTCCGGCGGCCGCCGTGCACGCGTCTTCCCATACTGGGCCCTAACAGCACAACGGGGGTCGGCAGCGACCTCGTTGTGCACAACCCATGACGGAAGACAAGCATGAAAACATTTCTGAAGAGCGCGCTCGCAGTGGCCACCTTGGCCGTTGCCGCGCAAGCGTCGGCACAGGTCACGTTCTACGAGCGTGAAGGCTTCGAAGGCCGCACCTTCAGCACCGAGCGCCAGGTCGGTGACTTCTCGCGTTACGGCTTCAACGACCGTGCTTCGTCGGTCGTGGTGTTGCGTGACCGGTGGGAGGTGTGCAGCGACGTCCAATTCGCCGGCCGCTGCGTCATCTTGCGCCCGGGGCGTTATGCCTCGCTGACCACGATGGGCATGAACGACCGCGTCTCGTCGGTGCGAGCCGTCGGCAGGAACGCGCGTTTCGACGACGACCGTTATGCACCCGCGCCGGTGCCCGTCTACGACAACCACCGGCGCCCCAACGAGCGCCTGTACCAGGCCGAGGTGACCTCCGTGCGCGCCGTGCTCGGGCGGCCCGAGCAGCGCTGCTGGGTCGAACGCGAGCAGGTCGTCCAGGAGCAACGCGGCGACGTAAACGTGGGCGCGGCGATTGTCGGTGCGGTGCTCGGCGGCGTGCTCGGCCACCAGGTTGGTGGCGGGCGTGGCAAAGACATCGCGACGGCCGGTGGCGCTGTCGCCGGCGCCGCGGTCGGGGCCAACATCGGCCGCGATGGCGGGCCGGTGGCGGGCACCCGCGATGTTCAGCGTTGCAGTACCGTGCCCAGCCAGGCCAAGCCCGACTACTGGGACGTGACCTACAACTTCCGTGGCCAGGAGCATCACATCCAGATGACCACGCCGCCCGGGCGCACCGTCACCGTGAACCGCCAGGGCGAACCCCGGGCCTGAAAGAAAGCGAGCGCGCCCGGCGGCGCCGGGCGCGTAGCAGAATCGCGGTTCACGACGAAAGTGAACCATGCAGCGGCGACACCTTCTTAGCCTTCCCGCACTGGCCCTGCCGGCCCTGCGATCTGCGCGCGCCGAAGGCCAGGTGCTGACGCGGGTCGACACGCGCCTGGGCAGCTTCGTGATCGCGGTCGACCCGGCGCGGGCGCCGATCACGGTGGCCAACTACCTGGCTTACGTCGACAAACACTGGCTCGATGGTGGCTCGGTCTACCGCATCGTCACGCCGAAGAACCAGGCACCCGACACCCCGCACAAGATCGAAGTCGTGCAATGGGGCATGAACCTGCCCGACGACAAGGCGCCGCCGCTGCCCTTCATCGCGCACGAGACCACCCAGCAGACCGGCCTGCTGCATCGCAACGGCACTGTGTCGATGGCGCGCAGTGCTCCGGGCACGGCCGCGACCGAGTTTTTCATCTGCATCGGCGACCAGCCCGAGCTCGATTTCGGTGGCGGCCGCAACCCCGACGGCCAGGGCTTCGCTGCGTTCGGGCAGGTCGTGCAAGGCATGGCGACGGTGCAGACGATCTACCGGCAGGCGCAGTCCGAGCAGTTCCTGAAACAACCGATCGTGGTGCGCAGCGTCAGGCGCGTCGCCGCATGATCCGGATCCGCGAAATCGACCACCTCGTGCTGCGGGTCGTGAACCTCGAGCGCATGCTGCAGTTTTATTGCGGCGCGCTCGGCTGCACGGTCGAGCGCCGCCAGGACGACATCGGCCTGGTGCAATTGCGCGCAGGCCGATCGCTGGTCGATCTCGTGCCGGTCGATGGCGAACTCGGCCGCGTGGGCGGCGCCGCGCCGGGCGCGCAGGCCCGCAACCTCGATCACTTCTGCTTTCGTGTCGAACCCTTCGACGAGCCCGGCATTCGCGCCCATCTGCAAGCGCTCGGCGTCGAGGTGGGCGCGGTCGCCTCGCGGTACGGCGCGGAAGGCGCGGGGCCTTCGATCTACCTCAGCGATCCCGAAGGCAACGTGGTCGAGTTGAAGGGGCCACCGGCGGATTGAGTCGAGCGGCCCGCCGTCGCGGCGCGCTTCAGCCCGAGTAACCGAGCACCGCGAAGAAGTGGCAGGCGCTGCCACCGAGCACGAACAGGTGCCACACGAAGTGCGCGTAACGCACCCGCGAGTCGTAGAGAAAGACCACCGCACCGGCCGTGTACGACACGCCGCCCGCGATCAGCCACGCCAGACCGGCCCCCGGCATGCGCGCCAGCAGCGGCGCTGCCGCGACCACCGCGACCCAGCCCATCGCCACGTACAGGCCGGTGGACCAGAGCGGGTGTTTCAGCCGGTTCAGCAGCTTGGCGGCCATGCCGAGTGCGGCCATCGCCCACACCACACCGAACAGCGACCAGCCCCAACCGCCGCGCAGCACCCCGAGCACGAAGGGTGTGTAGCTGCCGGCGATGAAGAGGTAGATGGCAGCGTGGTCGCAGCGGTTGAGCAATTCTTTCGCGCGCCCGGCCGGCACCGCGTGGTACACGGCGGAGACGAAGTACAGCAACATCATCGTGGCCGAGAACACGCACACCGCAACGTTGTTCATCGCGCTGCCGTTGCCCTGCGCAAAGCCGAGCAGCACCGGCAATGAAGCCACGGCCAGCAGAAAACCGATGCCGTGGCTGATGCTGTTGGCGATCTCTTCGCCCCAGGTCTGGGGCCGTTCGGTTTGGGGCAGCGAGGGCATGGCGAGGGCTTGCATGGCTTGGGCGGTCATGGTCATTGAACTCGCGATGGAAGCTGCTTGCCATCCCCTTGTCGGGGGAGCGAAAAAATCACGCGTGCGGGTGTGTGTGTCAGCGTCCGCCGGTCACGTCGACGACCGAGCCGGTGGTGTAGCTCGACGCGTCCGACATCAGCCAGTAGATCGCCTGCGCCACTTCTTCTGCGCTGCCGGCGCGCTGCATCGGCACCAGCGGCGCCATCTGCTTCGCGCGGTCGGGCAGGCCGCCCGAGGCGTGGATCTCGGTCTCGATGATGCCCGGCCGCACCGCGTTGACGCGGATGCCTTCGAGCGCCACTTCTTTCGCCAGGCCCATCGTGAACACGTCGATCGCGCCCTTGGCGGCCGCGTAGTCCACGTACTGCCCGGGCGAGCCGATGCGCGAAGCCGCCGACGAGAGGTTGACGATCGCGCCGCCGCGCCCGCCGTGTTTTGTCGACAGGCGTTTCACCGCTTCGCGCGCACACAAAAAACTGCCGAACACATTGATCGCGAACATACGCTGCAAGCGTGGCAGGCTCATGACATCGACACGCGCCTGCACGTCGACCACGCCGGCGTTGTTGACCAGGGCGCCGAGTGGCGGCAGCTCGCGCTCGATCGTGGCGAACATCGCGAGCACCCGAGCTTCGTCGGACACGTCGGCTTGCACCGCGAGGGCTGTGCCGCCCGCCGCACGAATCTGCGCCACGATCGCTTCGGCGGCGGCCACGCCGCTGGTGTAGTTCACGGCCACGGCCCAGCCGTTTTGCGCACACAGCAGCGAGGTGGCGGCGCCGATGCCGCGGCCACCGCCGGTGACGAGCACGGTGCGTGCGCTTCTGCGTTTTTCAGTCATGTTCGTCTCCACGGAATTCACTCTTCGATCTCGCCCTTGGCGCCGGCCTCGTCGGCGCCCGAGGTTTCCTTGGCCTTCTTGTCGAGCAGCGGCTTCAGGCTGGCCAGGCCGTCGATGAAGGCGTCGTTGGCCACCGGCCTGGCAAGCCGCAGCGCCGGCGGGAACAGGTGGCTCATGTAGAGCTCTTCGCCGAACTGGTCGCTGCGTTGCACGTTGAACCAGAGTGTCAGCACGATGCCGGTCGCGGCACACGCGGCGGCGGCCCAGCGCAGCGCGCGGTGGCGCGCCGGCTCGACCGCGAGCAGGTGAAAGTAGAACGCGGCCGCGCCGACGGCATAGGTGCCGAGGAACGCGAAGTCGGTCAACCAGGGCCACGAAAAAGCGAAAGCCAGCAAGGCGGGCAAGGCGCCGACCACGAGCCATGCGCTGCTCGAAATCAGGAACACCCGCAGGTGCCAGCCGAAGCGCGCCAGGTGCGTGAAGGTCTTCGACAGCAAGGCCCACGCGCCGCACCAGATCGCCCCGCCCGCGACCGTGCTCAGCAGCATGCTGCCGACCGCGCGGCCCAGGCCATCGGCATCGGTGTCGAGGTAGGTGTTGAAGAGCATGCCGACCAGCAACACCAGCGCGGCGACCAGGATCGGCATCAGGCGCTGGCGCAGCGGTGCGACCACGGCGAGAGGCTGCTCGGCGGCCAGCGTGTCTTGCGGCAGGCGCAGCCGCAGCCGGGTGCGGCCGACGCTGAACTCGGTCGCGTCGCCGACGCCGGCTAGCGGGTGGCTGGTACCGGCGATCAGTTTTCTGGTGCCGAGCTGTACGCCGTTCTTCGTGTCGCCGACGACGAGTGCCAGGCCTTGCTCGCCGAGCGCGAGCGTCAGGTGCTCGGCGGCGACGTGGGCATCACTCAGCACCACGTCGTTGTCGAGCGCGCGGCCGATGCGCAGCGGCCAGTGCGCAACCGTGAAGGACTGGCGCACCTGGCCGTCGCGGTCGAGCACTTCGATCAGCGCCAGCGGGGTGACGCGTGCCTCTGGCGTTTGTACCGGCGTCGGCGTCGGCCGGGGCGCTGGCGTGAGCAGCACCGGTTCGTCGGCCGGCGGCCACATGGGTTGTGTCACCGGCGCCTCTTCGTCGTGCGTCGTCATTTCACCCACCCGTAAGCGTCGATGTAGTGGCGCGCGAGCTTCTGCGCGTTGGCGAAGCTCAGGCCCTGCGCGTCGAAGCGGCCCTGCACGCCGGCCTGCGTCTGGTCGAGCGTGGCGACCAGCACCGACACGTCGTAGAGCTGCGGCAGCTTCTTGTAGGCGCGCAGGCAGACCACGGCGCGCAGCGGCAGGCCGCCACGGTCGACGAAGGCTTCGTTGCACTGCGGTTTGGTCTGGTGTTCGGAGCGCAGTCGCACGAACGATTCGTTGCGAAAGCTCGCCGAGTAGCGCGCCGCGAAACGCAGCGTGCCGAGCTTGGCGCCGTCGTAGCTTTCGTGGCGCAGGCTGATCGCGCCGGTGGTGTAGTCGCCCACGTAGATGCGCGTGTCCATCACGCAGTCGGAGCGTTCGAGGTCGAGGCCGCCGGTACGCGAAGGGTCGCTGCTGCCCCAGCAGCGCATGAACTGGTCGCTCGGCACCGGCACCTTGTAGCGCGGGTGGGTCGCGGTCTTCCAGCCCTGCTGGATGAAACGTTCGGTCAATGCCGCCTGGTGCAGCATCAACTGGTCGGTGACGATGCCGTAAGCAGCGGTCTTGATCGGCGGCGCGTCGCGCCCGCGCTTGAGCAGGGCGGATGCAAAACTCGCCGGCACCAGAAAGCTGACCTGCTCGCCGTCGACACGGCGCGCCACGTTGACGCCGATGACGTTGCCGTCGGAGTCGAGCGCCGGCCCGCCGCTCATGCCGCCGCTGAGCGCGCCGCCGAAGAAGATCTGCGGGTAGAAGCTGCGCTTGACCAGGCCGTTGTAGTTGCCTTCGGTGACCGCAAAGCCCACGTCGAGCGGGTTGCCGAGCGAGTAGATGCGCTCGCCTTGTGCGAGGGCGCGGGCCTCATTGCGGAACGAGAGCGCGTCGAAAGCCGGCCGGACGGCGGCAGCGTCATCGGCCTTCAACAAGGCCAGGTCGTGCAGCACGTCGAGCTGCAGGATCTGCAGAGGTGCTTCGCGGCCGTCGGCCGTGACATAGACGAGGTCGTGGCGCTCGGGTTTGAGCGCGGCTTCGGCCACCACGTGAAAGTTGGTGACGATGTGGCCTTCGGTCGAGACGAAAAAACCCGAGCCGACCGAGGTCTGGCTGGCGCGGCCCTTCAGCACAGTGCGGATCTGCACCAGCTGCGAGCGCGCCTGTTCGTAGACCTTGCGTGCCGACGACGAGACCGGCGCCGAAGCCGGTGGTTCGGCCGCCGTGGCGGCGGAGGGTGGCGCGGTGGTGGTTTGCCCCCAGGCGCCGGTCGGCAGGCCGCTCAGCGAGAATGCAAAGACAAGACCGGCCAGAGCGGCAAGCCGCAGGTGAAATGGATTCATTGAAATTCATTCTACGGGGCGCTCCCGGCCCGCCACTTCACAAGGAGACTTTGACCATGCAACGCCGCAGTTTTGTTCTCGCCGGCACGTCGCTGATCGCGATGCCGGCCTTCGTTCAAGCCCAGGCCGTCGAGAAGCCCAAGCTCACGCTCGCAGTCGGTGGCAAGAACCTGCTCTACTACCTGCCGCTCACGATCGCCGAGAGCCTGGGCTACTTCAAGGCCGAGGGGCTGGACGTGACGATTGCCGACTTCGCCGGTGGCTCGCGGGCCTTGCAGGCCATGATCGGCGGCAGCGCCGACGTGGTCTCGGGCGCCTTCGAGCACACCATCAACATGCAGGTGAAGGGCCAGCGCCTGCGCGCCTTCGCACTGCAAGGCCGCGCGCCGCAGATCGTGCTGGGCGTGAACCCGAAGACCATGCCCAACTTCAAGAGCGTGGCCGAGTTGAAGGGCAAGAAGCTCGGCGTGACCGCGCCGGGCTCGAGCACCAACGTGCTCGCCAACTTCGTGCTCGGCAAGGCCGGGTTGAAGCCAGGTGACGTGTCGATCATCGGCGTGGGCGCCGGCAGCGGCGCGGTGGCCGCGATGCGCTCGGGCCAGATCGACGCGATCAGCAACCTCGAC
>JANYFX010000540.1 GCA_025359585.1 Rhizobacter sp.
AGCGGTCCAAGACGGTCACATCGACCCCCAAATTAGCGGGGTCATGCTTCGTATTTTTAGTCACCAAGTCCCAATTGCCGGTACGCGCCAAATCCACGGAAGAAACAATATTCTCGCTATACATACGTGTGCCATAAAAAATGTCCGCTGTCAAGCCTTTTTTGATGGTGGGCCTGATACAAAAACCTATATGAAGCAACAGCTTAGAGTGTTTCTTGGAGACTTCCGTCTACTGCAGGTTTGTCCGCTGGGGGCCACATAGGAGCCTTGCGGTTGCGGGTCTTGGCGTGCCAGGGCGGGCAACGCAAATGGAGTTGATGGCTGCTTTCCCTCAGAATGTGGGCGTGAAAAATCTCGACCGAGGTTGCGCTGGCATGGCAATTAGCTCATCAGACCCTGTTCGGATGCTTAGATTCTATTTAAGCCGACTGATGGGGGGTGCTCGGCCTCCAATCGCGAATGTAGCCGCATCGTTTTACCTAGCAGTTGAGGCTCACATACCCTCACACAATCGCCGATATTGCGTCCTGTCAGACCAATAAAGAATGGAGAGCTTTGTATGTTGAGTTCGGGCGAACTCAACCAATTCAGCTCGACGAGCTTTCCAGTAACTTGGATACCGATCAACGATATCACTTAGCTTGGCACGCATCGCAATTATCTGGTCATCAAGGTAGTCCAGAACCGCTGTGAACTGAACCTCGTACATTTCATCACTCCAGCTCGGTTCCCATGCATTGTTACGCATGATCTCGTCAACTGGCGGGATGCCCCAACTCAAGTCAATTAAGATTGAACTCTGGTGCACTCGGTCATACAGATCACGCAATCGACGCTCGAACCTGTGTTGCCCGGATGGTGAACTTGCACTGTATGACCCATCACCATCAACAGGCATGTGTCCATCTCGCCTGTATCGGGAGATATGGAGTCTTGCGAACTCCTGATACAGCGAGATGACGGAAGGCAGTTCTCTATCCATGCGTCGCAACAACCGCGCTGTTTCGTACGCCGAAAGCAAGGCCCCGGAGTCATATTGGTCGGAAGGGTAAAAATCAAAAGCTACTGTGTCTGAACAGTTATCGATATATGCGCCATAGCGCCCTCTAAACTCGTCCTCTATTGACTTGAAATAGACAACTCCCGACGTGACATCAACCATCACCAACATAACTGGCGACTCATATCCCAACCACAAATTCAAGGTTGACTTCTTGATTCCCCCAAGATGATAAAAGCCAGAGCGGTTAAAGCTGATATTTTCCGCTCCCTTGAGCTGAATGGCCGCAACTCTCCCATTGATCTGGTTATTCAGGCCTGGGAACTCCAGAAGGAAGTCGATTCCGTAGTCGGTCTCTGAGAGCTGACGCAGCATCCATTCCGCAGGAATTATTGATTGGAATACACGCGATGACTTTGTCTCAACGAGGTGGCTACGCGCCCTATTCGGATAAATTTTTTCCATCATTCTTGTTCTATCAAGTGAAGCACATTCACCGGCAGTGAGTACGCGGCGTTCGCTTCATGTGCAAGAGAATCTTGACGCATCAATCTCTAGGTTCGTTGCCGCAATCGCTCCTGGAAGGCTCGGTAGGCATGCTTCTCATCAAGAGTGAGGATCTCCTTGCGAGTCTTGATCACTACTGCGAGCTCAACTGTAACGGAGTCGAAGAGGTGTGAAAGTAGTAAATCGCCAATGACCCGCGGTTCTTCCAAATCTTCCAACAGCCCAGGTGATTCGCCATGGGCAAGTTTGTTTCGACCCTCTCGGTACACCGTCGTCACCGCGTCCGCGATGCTGAGCGCTCCCTGCAGTGCAGGCGCCCCTTTGGGATTCAATGCAGCCTCTGCGAATTCGGTCATCTTTTTAGCCTCTCCCCCCGCACCCGACAGTCCATCGGCAGCGCAGCCATAGTTCACGACCGCCATAAAATCAGTTACTTCACGTCGCGCTTCCCCAACCCAATACAGGGCGTTTACCCACCGCTCGACTAAGTGGGGCGCACGCCCTGTCTGCCTCCCCTGCATATAGGTATCCAGAATGCAGCCGGCTGCATCAAGGAAAGCGCGCTCCGACTTCATTTTTTTCGCCAGCGCGCCGGGCTTGGAACCCAGCCCTGGCATTTGGATACTGGCACCACGATGAAATGTGCCGCCAGCAGATGTCGCGAGACGGTCCCCGGAAAAAAGATGCTGACGTCCGGCCTTGACGAAGCGGCGCGCATCCTCAACCTGAAATCGCAAGCCGAGCGCGTCGATGGCAAGACTCACAATGATGGATGCCTTGTTGTGCGAGCGGGTGAGTGCGTGGGCTGGCATTCGAATTGTTCCAACCCATTCAAAGCCACGCAATGAATTGAGCACGCTCCATGCGTTGTAGAGGGTGCGATCACTATTAGGCGCAAGCGCCTGCTCGCGAAGTTTGCTCATGGTCAGAGTGCCCACTTCTACTTGTTCAATACTCGCACGTTCAGCAGGATGTTTGACAAACGCATCGAGCCATTCAGCTCGCGGACGGAACAAGACTGGTCCAACTGCGAAAGCTGGAACGTTTTGGTTAGAATGAAACAAATGGCATGCGATGTGCTGATCAACGTCAGGTCGGGCCTTGTCAGCCAAATTATCAAGATACAAACAGTAGTCTTTGGCTAGGGCAGCAAAAAAGCTGTCTTCGAGTTGCGTATCCGTTGCTATGTTCTCATCGTTTGGCAGATGCTCGCGACTGCTCTTAATCGTCTGGCCGATCGCGCTGAACGAAAATTTGTCGAACTCGCTTCGTGCGACTGTTTGACGAAGGTCTTCACGGGTTTGCCAAGTCTGGCGGGTAAGCTCGTGCGCAGCATCAACGCCTGTCCGCGTGACGCGATATTCCTCCCCGCTAGAGATAGGGATGGCGAGTGAGACAAATGGGGACCGGCTCAACGATCGCCACTCCTCAAACGACAAGGCTGCGGCCTTGATCACATCTTCAAGGATGGTTTCCAGAAGTTGTTCTGCAGTTTTTCCCGGCCGTTTCTTGCTCTCTTTGAGTTTGTTTCCACGCACCATTTCCCACTTCCTCTTCAATTTTAGGTTGTTGCCCTACGCGGCATCAGTAAGTTATTGGGTTGCTGCAGCGCGGTATTGATATGACAGAATGATCGCCCACTGCCTCAGCGAACACGATATCAGCAAACACACAATAAAATAAGCTCGGCCCCACGGGAACTAAACCAGTCATGCGATGCATCATGGCAAAAGCAAACACGCTGTCTTTCACTGCGCGTTTGAAGACTTCCAGACGCGGGCTTGCCTTATGGAGTGGATGTTTCTCGTGAGACCGGCTTTTGCGATACCGGCCTGGATGCATCCCTTTTCTTGAATCCTCGGTCCCCAGCCATAAACGCTTCCAGCATATGCGGAATCAACGTCGCCGCATTCACTGTTTCGCCGTAGGCCTGGGCGTGCAACGCTGCATAAGGGTCAAGGTCAGCCTTCAAGCTGGCCGGGCATGTGAAGGTCAGCTTGGTGCTGGTACTGGATGGCAGCGGCCCGAGTCTCAGCCTCTTTGTAGGCATGCTCATCGCAATCCCCCACGCACAAAGAATAGTGGTTGATAAGGCCGCAGCACCAAATCCCGGTTAACAATAACGCGCACCGGCAGGCCGGGTCGCTCGGTCAGCGTCGGCTGCATGTTCATGTTGCGCCGGGTCATCTCCTGGCCCACTTGGTTCACCGAGTCCTTCAGGCTGTCGCGTCCGGCGATGACCACGCGGTCTCCACCATTGCGATTCTCCGGTGCGGCCAACTCGGCACCGATGCCCAGCAAGGTCGTTAGCGCAGCACCTGCGAACACCCGATCCCAGTGCCAGTCAACACCGTCTTCCAGACCCGCATAGCCCGCCGGATCGGTGCCAACCAACTTGTCGAGCTGGAACGAGGACGTATCCGGCAGGATCACCCGATTCCACACCACCTGCACACGGCTTTGCCCGTAGCTCACCTGGCTGTTGTATTTGCCCAGCAGGCGCGAACCCTGCGGGATCAACATGTACTTGCCGGTGGCCGTGTCGTAGACCGGCTCCGTTACCGTGGCGATCACATCGCCCGGAAGGTCGGACTTGATGCCCGTGACCAATGCAGCGGCGATCACCGTGCCGGCCATGACCTGATACGGCGATGCGGGCATTTGCAGGGTGTCAACAGCGATTTAAAACTGATACAGTTTTGGCATCCACAGCGATTTAAAACTGATACACCTGCGTTACCAGCACATGCTGGATTTTTACTCTTTTCACGGCCTCTCAGGCGGCATTATCGGTCCGGATGCCCTGAACAATTCCGGCCTGCCGCTGATGCTTGAGCCGGTAACTC
>JANYFX010000544.1 GCA_025359585.1 Rhizobacter sp.
TCGGGCTGCTGCCCGAATGGGACGTGTCCTACCTCACCAGCGCAGGCGACCCCCGCAGCTACCGAGCCGTGCTCATCAACGGCTACGCCGCCGGGCGCTACGGCACCCACTACCGCGACGAGAGCACCAACCGGCCGCTCAAATTCAGCAGCCACCCCAACCTCGAGATGAACCAGGGCTCAGGCGTCGTGGCCATCGGCTCCTCCACCACCAACAACTACACCCCCGCGATCAGCGGCGGCGCGCCCCCTACCTACGACTCGCCGCATCACCCCTCCATGGGCTACATGGCCTACCTGCTCAGCGGCTGGAACTACTACCTCGAAGAGACCCAGTTGGTGGCCACGGCCAACTACCTCAAGAACAGCGACGACATCCGCGGATTCAGCAAAGGCGTGTTGCAGACCAACACCGGCTCCAACGCCACACGCGGAGCGGCCTGGGCGCTGCGCACCCTGATCCAGGCGGCCACGATCACGCCCGACGCCGACCCGCTGCACGGCGAGTTCGTCACCAGCGTCACCGAGAACATCAACCACTACCACGGGCGCTACGTTGCCACGCCAAACAACCCGCTGGGCATCGTCGAGCCCTACCAGCACTACACCTCCACCGACCCGTGGTCGGCGGCGGCGTGGATGGACGACTTCTTCACCGGCGCCTTCGGCTACCTCAAGGAACTGCAGGTCTACGACAGCGCGGCGCAGACCAAGCTCGACCAGTTCCTGGCGTGGAAGTACAAGGCCGTCATCGGGCGGCTCGGAGGCAGCGGCAACACCGAGTACTCGTACCGGTACGGGGCGCAGTACACGTTGAACGTGGCGCCCAGCAACGCGGCCAACTTTGCCAGCGGCACCGGGCCGTGGTACGCCAACTGGGGCGAAGTGGCTCGTTCGATGGGGTTTGCGAGCTCGGGCAACCTGGGCGAGCCGCTGGAGAGCGGCTACCCGCTGGCGCCCACGGGGTACTGGGGCAACCTGATGCCGGCGATCTCGTACGCGGTGGACCATGGCGCTGCGGGCGCGGCCGAGGCCTGGAACCGCATCGTCTCGGCGTCCAACTTCCCCACCCAGCTCGCCGGTTATGACGATCAGCCCGTCTGGAGTGTCAAACCAAGGACAGCACCAGCACCAGCACCAGCACCAGCACCAGCACCAGCACCAGCACCAGCACCAGCACCTGCACCTGCACCTGCACCTGCACCTGCACCAGCACCAGCACCAGCACCAGCACCAGCACCAGCACCTGCACCAGCACCAGCACCTGCACCTGCAAGTTCAACGGCTTGCGACACGGCCACCGGGCGGGTGCTGCTGGTCGGCCCTGGGAGGGCCTACACCGTGCCGAGCGCCGCCGCTGCCGTTGCCGCGAACGGTGACGTCGTCAAGATCACGGCCGGCGACTATGTCGGCGACGTGACCACCTGGTACGCGAACAACCTGACGATCTGCGGTGTCGGCGGTCGTGCTCGCCTGTTCGCAAACGGCAAGAACGCGCAAGGCAAGGGCACCTGGGTGATCCAAGGTGGCAACGTCACGGTCGACAGCATCGAGTTCTACGATGCCAAGGTGCCCGACCAGAACGGAGCCGGTATCCGCGCCGAGGGTCTGAATCTGACGATCAACAACTCCGGCTTCTACGACAACGAGAACGGCATCCTCGGCGGCGATGCAGGCACGATCACGATCGATCGTTCAGAGTTCGCCCGCAACGGTTTCGGAGACGGTTACACGCACAACATCTACATCGGGCCGATCGACCGCCTGACCGTCTCGTCGAGCTATTTCCACGAAGCCAAGATCGGCCACAACCTGAAGAGCCGAGCGAAGCAGACCTCCATCGAGAACAGCTATTTCATGGACGGGCCGAGCGGTACGTCGAGTTACCTGGTGGACTTCCCGAACGGTGGCGTCGTGTACATGCGCGGCAACATGTTCCAGAAGGGGCCGAACGCCGACAACTCGATCGCCATCGCTTACGGCCAGGAAGGGCTGAACAAGCCGGTGAACACTCTTGAGATGGTCCACAACACCGTCGTGATGACGCGTTCCGGCGGCACCTTCATCACGGCGCCGGGCGGCACGCAGTCGGTGAAGATCACCGCCACCCTGTTCGCGGGTACCGGCGGGCCGGCGTTCTTTTCGGGCGGCTTTGCCACCGGCAACATCGTGCAGCAAGGCAATGTCACCTCCACGGCGAGCAATATTCCTGGCGCGGACACAATCGCCTCGCCGAGCTTCTGGCCGAACGCCACGTTGCAGGCATTGATCGGCTTGTCCGGCACCCCGGATGCCGGCTACACCAAGGACGCCCCCAGGCCTTATCAATCACGCCCGATCACCGCAAGCATGCGGATTTCTGGCGCTCTTCAATCGGCCCCGTAGGCGCGAACGATCTGCCACCGGCCGCTCGGGGCCGCCAGTGAACCTCATCACGGACCGCCCGTGCGAGGGATGGCTGCACGCTCAGAATCCCCCTAGACTCCCGGCTTTCTTCGGGGGAGGGCAGAAGTTTGTATTCAGAGAACCGCGCCAAGGATGTCATGCTGTTCGCGAAGGCGGTGCTGTCGAATCAGCTGGCCCGGTTTGCGCCCGTAACCTACATGCGGCTGACCCACGAGACAGGGCGGGGTGAAGAAGAGCAGACGCCGGAACAGATCGCAGCCTATTTCACGGAGTGCTTTCGCGACTATCACCGACAGCTCGGCCTTGACGAAGGCCAGTTCGAGTCATTCCTGAAGGCCAAGCAGGTGCTCGAGTACGGGCCGGGAGACATTCTTGGCGTCGCCCTGCTGATGTATGCGCACGGTGCGGCGCACGTCGATTGTTTCGACCGTTTTCCGCTGCACACGGCGTCCGAGAAAAATCTTCGTGTGTACGAGACTCTCTTGGCCTCTCTGCAAGGTCCGGCGCGAGAGCGCGCGCATGCGGCGTTTGTGGAACCGAGCAAACCGGGCAGCGGCTTCAATCCTGCTGCAATCCGCTACCAGGTCTCCGCCGACGGGCTGAGCGGTGCATCAAAGCAATACGACCTGATTATTTCGCGAGCCGTGCTCGAGCACGTCGGAAATCTCGACGGCACGGTGCGTGATGTCTCGGCTGCGCTCAAGTCCGATGGCCTGTCGATCCACGAGGTCGATCTGCGAAGCCATGGGCTGGACCGCTATCAGGCCTTCGACTTTCTGACCTGGCCGCAGCCGGTCTATCGACTCATGTTCAGCCAGAAAGGGTTTCCGAACCGTTGGCGTCTGAACAAGTACCGCGACCTTTTTGCCCGAACCGGCTTGCACATCCGCAAGCTGGAACCGACCACCTGCCTGACGCCAGAGCAGGTTGCCCGCGTCGAGCCGCATCTGTCGGCCGCGTTGCGTGGCGCCTCGACCAGCGAACTTTCCTGGATGGGTTTCTGGGTGATCCTCGAACCTTCGCAGCGCCAGGGCGCATGACCACAGAGCCCGCGGCGCGAGTCGTCGTGACCCCGGATCGCACATGAAAATCCTGTATCACCATCGCACCGCGTCCAGAGATGGGCAGGCGGTCCACATCGAGGAGCTCATTGCGTCGCTTCGGGCGCTGGGCCATGAAGTCCGCGTTGTTGCTCCGGCCTCGTCGAGTAGCGGCGACCTCGGCTCCGAAGTCGGCTGGGTCCAGCGCCTGCGCGCACTCCTGCCCAAGGCGATCTACGAGTTGCTCGAGCTGGCCTATTCCCTGGTCGCGTACCGTCGGCTCGTTCGTGCCTGGGAGGAGTTCAAGCCCGATGTGATCTATGAGCGCTATAACCTTTACCTGCTCTCCGGACTGATGCTCAAGCGCAAGACCGGCTTGCCGCTGCTGCTGGAGGTGAACGCACCGCTTGCCAGCGAACGTGGCAAGTTCGGCGGATTGGGGCTCCCGTTTCTGGCGCGTTGGGCCGAAGGTGTTGTCTGGCGTGGAGCCGACTTCGCACTGCCAGTGACCCGCGTTCTGGCGGCAGAGGTGGCGGCGCGTGGCGTGCCCGAAGAGCGCATCGTCGTTATCCCGAACGGCATCAACGAAACGCACTTTTCCGACGTGCCCGCGCCCGATGCAGCCAAGCGCGCGCTCGGCTGGGACGATGCGCTTGTTCTGGGATTTACCGGCTTTGTTCGCGAGTGGCACGGCGTGGACCGGGTGCTGCGCTGGATGGCCACGGAAGCAGCCCCCGCCAACGCACGGCTGCTGATCGTGGGCGATGGTCCCGCGCGCCAGGATCTCGAGCGGCTGGGCAAGGCTCTGGGGCTCGGGGAGCGGGTCCGTTTCACCGGTGTTATCCCGCGTGAACGCGTGCCTGAACACGTGGCAGCGTTCGATGTTGCGCTCCAGCCGGCGGTCGTGCCGTATGCGTCGCCGCTCAAGCTTTTCGAGTACCTCGCTCTTGCCAAGGCCATCGTTGCGCCCCGCCAGCCGAACATCGAAGAAGTGCTGACCGACGGTGAAAACGCCTTGCTCTTCGACGCGGGCGATCCGACCGGCCTGGAGACGGCGTTGACCCGTCTGTCCACCGACCGCGGTCTGCGTGAACACATTGCGTCCGGCGCAGGCACCACCATCGCGCGGCTCGGACTGACGTGGAGTCGAAATGCGCAGCGTGTCACAGCGCTCGCACGGGGCGGCGATCCGAGTGCATCAACGCCAGTTCGTGCCCGGCGCGCGCAACGATGATGCTGCCGTCGACGGGCCGGGACGCCGCCTCGCGCGACGCATCCGGTTGCGCGTCAGGGCGCTGGCTTGGCGTGCGCTTGGCCGGCCGCCCCGAGCTCTGCCAATCGGCGCTTGAGCGCCGTTGCATCCGGGGAAAAGGAGAGGCCTTGCTCCAACACCGTGCGCGCCTTTGCCACGTCGCCGACGCTTTTGTAGAAGTCACTCATCTGAGCGTACGGCGGCCAGTAGTCGGGCTTCAGTTCGGCGGCGCGTTCGAGAGAGACCAATGCCAGAGGACCCTTGCCGAGCCGGATCAGCACTTCGCCTTTCTTGGTCAGCACTTCAGGCAGCAGGATGAAGTCGTCCGGAGCGCGCTGAATGACCCAGTCGAATTCTTCGATCGAATAGTTCAGGTAAGCGGCCTTGACGGTCGCGGTGCGGGCCAGCAAGACGCCACGGTTCGTTTTCATCAAGCCCCAGCAGTAGTGATGCATAGCAAAGAACGTGGGGCCGAGAATGGCCTGCCAACGTTGACCCTCTTCCGCGTTGGATCCTCCGGGCACCTTCTCGCGAAAGAGCTGCGTGTATTTGCAGTACGGGGGCAGCAGCGCCACCTCCCGAGGGTCGTAACCCTCGACGTTCGCCGGGTAGCCCGGGATGTCCTGCGCCGACGCGGACGTGCAAGACCCCAGCGCCAGGGCCTGGGCCAATGCGATGGATGCAAGCGGGCGCCATCGTGCGGTGGCGGTCATATGTCCTCCTTTTTCGGCAAGTACACTCAGCGGCGTCTCGGGCGCACCCAGGTGATTCGGTTCATGAGTCCGCGACGGACTCTTGAGTCGGTCGAGTATCTCGCAATCCAAATCGCCGGCCCGAAGGCTAGACAATAAATGGAGCGGCAACGCCACTTGCCCGCCGGGTCAGGCGCCCCAGTTCGAACATGACCATTCGCGTATTCACGTCGTTTCAAGCTGTTCCCGCACATATTCGCAGGCAGCTTTCGTATCCACACGAGCCGAACTTCTTCTTGTCGCTCGACTGGTTCGAGCCGCTGTTCGAGACCTGCCTGGTCAATACGCACAGCCCGCGAATTTACGTGGCCCTGGGCGCTGAAGAAGAGGTTCTGTGTTCGCTTTATTGCGGAGCTTCTGTCGCATTGCCCCGCGCCCTGCTGAGCATGACGAATTTCTATTCCGTCCAATACCTTCCTGGTCTCGTCGGGAAAGGCTGCGACAACGCGGCGCTGAGCGCGCTGACGAGCCACATCGGCCAAGAGCGGCCGCGATGGGATTTGTTGCGTCTGTCGACACTGACCGACGGAGACGAGGCGACGGGCCTGTTCGATGGTCTTCGAAGTCACGGCTTCCTCGCGCAGCGCTATTTTCAGTACGAGAACTGGCACGCCAGGGTGGCGGGCGAGTCCTTCGAGAGTTATTTTTCGCAGCGACCTTCGCAACTGCGCAACACGGTGGCGCGAAAGCAGAAGAAGCTCGAAAAACTCCACAAGGTCGAACTGCGGTTCTCCACCGAAGAGTCCTCTGACCTCGAGCGGCTGATCCGTGACTTCACGACCGTCTACGAAGCGAGCTGGAAGGAGCCTGAACCTTTTTCGGGTTTCATTCCGGCATTGGCGACGCGCTGCGCGTCGCTCGGAATCCTCCGCATGGGCGTGCTGTATGTCGACGGCGCAGCTGCTGCGGCGCAGCTCTGGATAACGTCGGGAACACGGGCCTTCATCTACAAGCTGGCCTACGATGAAAAATTCGGGCAACTCGGCGTGGGATCGATCCTGTCGCGCGAGCTCTTTCGGCGCGCGCTCGACGAAGATCGAGTCGACGAGATCGACTATGGCGTTGGGAGTGAAACGTACAAGAAGGACTGGATGACCTCGGTCCGGCAGATCCGTGGCATCGAGGCCTACAACCTGAAGACGGCAAGCGGCCTGTTGCGCGGCACGTGGGCGGAAGCCAAAGCGGTGGTCAAGAAGTGGCGGCCCGCTCGGAAGCCGGCGGAGGTCGTCGCGTGAAGCGCGTGCTGATGATCGCGTTTCACTTTCCGCCGGTGTCGGGGTCCAGTGGTGTTCAGCGCACCTTGCGATTCGCGCAGAGTCTTCCCGGTCTCGGATGGCAGCCGACCGTCATTTCCGCGCACCCCCGTTCATACGAGCGCACGAGCCCCGACCTCCTGCGCGAAATTCCCGGGACCGTGAACGTTGTTCGGGCGTTTTCTTTCGATGCCGTGCGGACGCTTTCCGTGGGTGGGCGCTATCCCGGCTTCCTCGCGCGCCCGGATCGCTGGTGGCCCTGGCGGATCGGAGCTCTCGTCGCGGGCCTGAAGCTGCTGCGCGAGCAGCGGTTCGACGTGATCTGGTCGACCTACCCCATCCCCACCGCGCACCTCGTCGCTGCGGCCCTGCACGAGCGTAGCGGTGTTCCCTGGGTCGCTGATTTCCGGGATCCGATGGCACAGGACGGGTATCCGGAGGATCCGAAGACGTGGCGCGCGTTCAAGGCCATCGAAGAGCGCACCGTGGCGCGGGCGGCGCGCTCGGTGTTCACGACCTCCGGCGCGGCGCAGGCGTACCGGGAGCGCTACCACGATCTGCCAGGCGACCGCTTCGTCGTCATCGAAAACGGGTACGACGAGCAGACCTTTGCTTCAGCGCGGCGTCAAGGCACGCACGACGAAGCGCTGCATCCTGGACGGGTCACGCTGCTGCACAGCGGGATCGTGTACCCGTCGGAGCGTGACCCCACACACTTGTTGGAGGCTCTGGCCAAGCTGAAGGTCGATGGCACGATCGACCGGCACAATTTCTGCGTGCGATTCCGCGCCAGCGAGCATGATGGATTGATCCAGCGCCTTGCGGAGGCGAGTGACGTCATGGACCTTGTCGAACTCCTGTCGCCGGTCCCCTACGGTGAGGCGCTCGAGGAGATGCTTCGGGCCGATGCCCTGCTGGTTTTGCAGGCATCCAACTGCAATGCGCAGATACCTGCAAAGCTGTATGAATATCTGCGGGCCGAGCGGCCGATCCTTGCGCTTACCGACCCGACGGGAGACACCGCAGGGGTTGTGCTGCGCGCCGGAATTCCTGCGGTCGCGTCACTCGACTCGGCTGCGGACATTGCTGCGCTGCTGGCACGTTTCGTCGATCAACCCGAGCAGCGTCGTGACTGGATCGCTCGCCCCGAGAGCGTGCGACGCGCTTCACGCCAGGCGCGCGCCGTCGAACTGGCGCGCCTGCTCAACGAAGTCTCCGCGCGTGTCGATCCCAGCTGAACACCCCCGGAGCAGGCGGTGCGCAGACCCCATGGCAAGCGATAGCATTCGGCCCGCCTCCTCTGGAGCTGCCCCGCGTCCCGCGGGGCTTGGTCAAGGGCGGGTGCGTGGCGGCCGATTCATATGCGAGGCATGAACCATGAGATGGCTGACGCAGCGCTTTGAGTTGTCCAGAGCGGGCAGCGGCGGGCACGTTCGGCCGATGGAAGGCCTGCGTGGCCTGGCAATCATCCTCGTCTTCTTCGTGCACTACGTGACGCTGATCGAGCCCTGGGTCGTTCAGCAATCTGCGCTCCACCTGTTCGCGGGTGGACTTCACACGGTCGGCAACACGGGGGTCGACCTGTTCTTCGTGTTGAGCGGCTATCTGATCTATGGCTCGCTGATTTCACGTCCGCAGCCGTTTGCCCGATACATGGCCAGGCGCGTCGAAAGAATCTACCCGACGTTCGCGGTCGTCTTCCTGATCTACGTGGCCATCTCGATCGCGCTGCCGTCACAAAGCAAGCTCCCGGCTTCCATGCCGGCGGCTCTGACTTACCTCGTCCAGAACTTCCTGTTGTTGCCGGGCCTGTTCCCCATCCAGCCGATGATCACGGTGGCCTGGTCGCTCAGCTACGAAATGTTCTACTACATCGTCATTCCGATCGTGATCGGACTGCTCGGCTTGCGTGAGCGTGCGCCCTTGTTCAGGGTCATCCTTTTTTCGGCGACCGCGGTCGGAGTCGTTGTCGTTTGCGCCGGGACCGGCGGGCCTGTGAGGCTGACGATGTTCATCTCGGGAGTACTGCTGTATGAGGCGATGAACAGCGCTCGGTTGCCGTCGATGCCCGGAATCTGGGCCTTGCTCTCGGTTGCAGCCGCCTTCTCGGCGATCCTGCTGCCCTCAACGGGTTCGGTCGCATACGCATTGAAGATTGCGATGCTGTTGCTCGCGTTCTTTGCCTTATGTCACTCGTGCTTCAGCCGGCCGACCGAGTGGCTGGCTCGCGTTTTTTCCTGGACGCCGCTGCGTTGGCTGGGAAACATGAGCTACTCGTACTACCTGGTGCACGGCCTGGCGCTGAAGATCACCGTCATGGCGCTCGCCGCTGTCAGCCCACCGACGGCCCGCGGCCCGCTTTTTTTCTGGGTGTGGATGCCCGTTGCCTTTGCGGTCACCTTGGGGGTCGCGGCTGCGTTGTTCCTGGCGATCGAGAGGCCACTCTCGCTGTCGCCCAAGCCATCCGCAGGAAACGATTCGCCGGTCCGACCGCAGTGCGCGCCATGATGACCGGCACGCCACCACCGTGCGAGCGCTTGCGCCGGGCTCTGCAAGAGCCATGGCGATCACTTCGCTTCGCCGACAGCTTGAAAGCACTTTCTTGACAACCACCCAGTCCGGAGCCCGATGATGTGGAAGCCGAACGGCCCGATTGTCACGAGCATCACCAGAACCCACTATGCGCAGCTCGATGGATTGCGCGGGTTGGCCATCCTGCTCGTTGTGTTCTATCACTTCAGCCTGCCGCATCGCGACTTCCACGGGGCAGGTGCCGGCGTCGTGCTTCAACTCGCGCAAGCAGGTTGGATGGGGGTCGACCTGTTCTTTGTCCTGTCCGGCTTTTTGATCACCGGAATCCTTGTCGAAACACGCGAGCAGCCACACTACTTCAGGAACTTCCTCGGGCGCCGATTCCTGAGGATCTGGCCGCTGTACTACCTGAATCTTTTTGTGTTGTTGCTGCTGCTGCCTGCCCTCATCCCGACGGTGCCCGCCCAGTTGTCGGGAATGCAGGAGAAGCAGGGTTGGTTCTGGCTCTACGGCGCCAACTGGCTGTTCGCGTTGGAGGGGGGCTTCGGCAAGACATCCGGCGGTTATTTTTGGTCCCTTGCCGTCGAGGAACAGTTCTATTTGCTGTGGCCTGTTGTCGTCTTCAAACTCTCGGGCCGCGCCCTGTTGCGAACCAGTCTCGCGCTGCTCTTCTTTTCACTCGGATCGCGGATCGTCCTGAGCGAACTCGGAACCTCGCCCGGTACGCTTTACACGATGACCTTCACGCACCTCGACGGTCTTGCGATCGGCTCGTGCTTGGCCATCTGTTCGCGGTCGAGCGACTTGTCGGAACGCGTGGCGCGCCTTGCGCCCACCGCTGTCATCGGAAGTCTGATCGGTCTGCTGGCCGTTCGACTGGTCGATCACAACTTCTTCTTCTGGAGCAAGGCCATGGCGACCTACGGGTACACGTGTGTCGCACTCCTGTCGGGCGGGTTGCTGACCTACGTGATGCGAGCGGGACGTTCCAGCTTGCTGAATCGTGTCTTCAGCAACCGGGCCATGGCGAGCTGCGGAAAGTACAGCTATGCCCTCTATCTGGTTCACGTTCCGGTGGCCGGGCTGCTGTTCCCTCTGACCTTTCGCATTCTTGACAAGCTCACGGGCCTGACTTCCTACGATCTCAAGTTCGGAGTCTTTGTTGCTGTTTCGTTTGCAGTCTCGTATGGCATGTCGGTCGCGAGTTGGTATGTCTTCGAAGGGCCGATCATGAAGCTGAAGAAGCATTTCAAATATTCGGAGCAGGTCGGCGCTTCGTCGACGGCTAAGCCCGGAGCTCTTGGCGCCAGCGCTTCGGCGGGCGAAGCATCGACGCCGCTTGGCCCGAGGGTGTGATGCGGGTGGTGCCCGATGCCCGCAGGCATAGGCACCGCGGAAGGCGATACAAGCGCTTCGGTGGGCACAAAGCCGCAGAACGCGCCCCCTGCTGAAAGTCCCCAAGGTTGTAGCATTCGCTCCGATTCATATTGCATTGCGGCATGCGACATGAAACAGGCGCGTACCCAGGAAACGGAATCACGAATGGCCCAAGAAGCCTCTCTCTTGCATCAACTCCCGTTGCTCGCCGCGGAGGGCGATGCGCGAGCCTTCGCCATCCGTGACGATGGGGCAGGAATTACTTACGGACAGTTGGCGTCGGAAATCGGGCGTTTTTCGTCCGCACTGTCGATGCTCGGAGTCGCGCGTGGTGAGCGTGTCGCGATCTACCTCGACAAGCGGCCCGAAACGGTGGTTGCCTCGTTCGGCGCTCCGGCAGCCGGTGCTGTGTTCGTACCGATCAACCCCTTGCTGAAGGCCGACCAGGTTGCCTACATTCTTCGCGATTGCGGCGTGCGTGTGCTGGTCACGACGAAAGAACGGCTCCAGTCCTTGCTGGTTGTTTTTGGGGACTGCCCGGATCTGAAGCACGTTGTGGTGGTCGGCGCGGCGGCTGCCGCGGTGCCTCCTCTACCCGTCTGCGTCCACGCGTGGTCTGCCGTGCTCGACGCTCCGCCTCGGGGTGGACACCGCGTGATCGACACCGATGTCGTCGGTATCCTCTACACGTCCGGCAGCACAGGCAAGCCTAAGGGAGTCGTGCTTTCGCATCGCAACATGGTTGCCGGTGCAAAGAGCGTGTCCTCGTATCTCGAGAACAGACCCTCCGACGTGTTGCTGGCCGCGCTGCCCTTGTCCTTCGATGCCGGCTTCAGCCAGCTGACCACGGCTTTCCACGCGGGTGCGGCGGTGGTGTTGCTCAACTACCTTCTGCCCAAGGACGTGGTCAAGGCAGTTTCTGCACATCGCGTCACGGGCCTGACAGCGGTACCTCCTTTGTGGATCCAGCTGACCCAGGTGGCATGGCCCGACGAGGCGGGTGCGTCGCTTCGTTATTTCGCCAACACCGGCGGGCGGATGCCGCTCGAAACACTTTCACGATTGCGTGCGCTGCTTCCAAAAGCGAAGCCTTTCCTGATGTACGGTTTGACCGAAGCCTTTCGAGCCACTTACCTGCCACCCGAAGAGGTCGATCGCAGGCCGGATTCGATTGGCAAGGCGATTCCAAACAGCGAGATCCTGGTGTTGCGCCCCGATGGCTCGGCCTGCGATCCGGGCGAGCCCGGCGAACTGGTGCAGCGAGGTGCGTTGGTGGCTCAGGGGTATTGGAACGACCCCGACAAGACGGCCGAGAGATTCCGCCCCTTGTCTGGCAGGGAGCCCGGCCACGTGCTGCCTGAAATTGCCGTGTTCTCTGGAGACACGGTGCGCAAGGACGACGAAGGGTTTCTGTATTTCATCGGGCGCCGCGACGAGATGATCAAGTCGTCGGGGTACCGCATCAGTCCGAACGAGATCGAAGAAGTCTTGTATGGCACGCAGTTGGTTGGTGAGTGCGCTGCGTTCGGTGTGCCACACCCGACGCTCGGCGAGGCGGTCGTCGTGGTGATGACCGCCAGCGACATGGCGACCTTCGAGCTGACGCGCCTTCAGTCCCTTTGCCGCGAACGAATGCCGGCGTACATGTTGCCCGCGTCGTTCGATGTGCGCGACGGCCCCTTGCCGCGCAACGCCAACGGCAAGATCGATCGCAAGCTTCTGTCGGCGCAGTTCCTGGCTACCGCTGAGGTGTCGCGATGAGCGGGCGTCACTCCGCGGCGGAACGCTTTCCTTTTCTTGAGGGCGAGTTGAGCGTGGGTGGGGTTCGAGTTTCGCGGCTGGCCGAACGTGTCGGACAGACCCCGTTCTATGCCTACGATCGACAGCTGTTGAGCGCCAGGGTCCAGCAACTGCGCGGCGTACTGCCCGCGGCGATCAGCCTGCACTACGCCATCAAGGCCAACCCGATGCCCGCGCTCGTGGGCTGGATGGCCGCCTTGGTCGACGGGCTCGATGTGGCCTCCGGTGCCGAACTTCGGGTGGCACTCGACGCCGGAATGGACCCGCGCGAGATCAGCTTCGCCGGCCCTGGCAAGTCGGAGGTCGAACTGGCCCAAGCGGTGGCGTCGGGCATTCTGCTGAACATCGAGTCGGCACGAGAAGTCCGGCTGCTCGCTGATATCTCGTCCCGCCTCGGCACGCCGGCTCGGGTGGCAGTTCGCGTCAATCCGGACTACGAGTTGAAGTCTTCCGGCATGAAGATGGGCGGCGGACCCAAGCAGTTCGGCATCGACGCCGAACGGGTGCCCGAGGTCCTGGCAGACATTGGTCGAGAAGGGCTTGCCTTTGAAGGATTTCACATTTTTTCCGGCTCGCAGAACCTGCGCGCGGAGGCGATCTGCGAAGCCCAGACCAAAGGTCTGGAGTTGGCAACCCGACTGGCCGCAGAAGCACCCTCGACCGTGATATCCGTCAACCTGGGCGGCGGATTCGGTATTCCGTACTTCCCGGGTGAGAAGCCGCTCGACCTGGCGGCGATCGGGGATCATCTGGAGGGCGTCGCCGAGTCTGCAGCGAGCAGTCTTCCCGGCACGAAACTGGTCATCGAGCTTGGGCGCTTCCTGGTTGGTGAAGCGGGTGTGTACGTTGCGCGCGTGATCGACAGGAAAGTGTCGCGTGGCGAAGTTTTCCTCGTCACCGACGGCGGTTTGCACCACCATCTGTCGGCGTCTGGCAACTTCGGGCAGGTTATCCGGAAGAACTATCCGGTCGAGATCGGCACCCGAGGCATGGATGCACCGCGCGAGGTCGCGTCGGTCGTCGGGCCCTTGTGTACTCCGCTGGACTTGCTGGCCGACCGCATGCAGCTTGCCGAGGCAGGACCCGGGGATCTGGTCGTAGTTTTCCAGTCGGGCGCCTACGGCATCACCGCGAGTCCGATGCGGTTCTTGAGTCATCCCGCAGCACTCGAAGTCCTGGTTTGAGGCGGGGCCTTCCTGGCCCCGCTGTCGCGATCAATTCACGTCTGACGACTGTTCCGTGCAACCATCTGTAAGCCTTTTGGGTCGGCGCCACCCGAAGTTACATTTCGGGCCGGCAGTTCCGCGATCATTGCGCAGTGTCGCGCTTACCGAGATCTTTCGGTGAAGTTTGGCGGTGCATCAATAGATCGTTGGGTTATGAAAAGTATGGTCAAGAATCGTCTGTGGGTTGCTATGTTTGCCGCTGCGTCGCTGAGCGCGTGCGGTGGGACGTCCGAGACACCCGCGTCGGCAACGGGTGGTACTCCAGCACCAGCACCAGCACCAGCACCAG
>JANYFX010000548.1 GCA_025359585.1 Rhizobacter sp.
GGCCCGGTGTGCGGCTCGTCGACGCTGAACATCGCGTCCATCACCGGGGTCGGGCTGTTGCTGTCCAGGCGCGGCAAGGCCTTGAGCTGCTCGCAGCGCCAGCGGATCACCGCCGCCGTGGCCGCCACCACGCCGGGGAACAGGCGGCGCTCGCCGTGCGGCGGGAACGGCATCTCGAAGGCACGCTCTTCGGCCACGGTGGCCAGCGCGTCGAGCTTGAGCTGCAGCCAGGCCGGGTCGTTGGCGCGCAGGTCCATCGACAAGGTCTTGGCCAGCGCGCCCAGGCCGCGCGGCTGTTCGGCGCCGTTGACCCACACCTCGAAAGGTTGGGCCGGTCCGCCATCGGCCGACGCGAGTTCACCGACGAAGAGCGCGAAGTCACCGAACGGGTGGTGCACCATGAAGGTCCAGGCCGGGTTGCCCGAAGGCAGCTCGGGCCGCCCCGGCCAGCGCAGCGACGAGAGCACCGGAGCCGGCAGGCGTTCGAGCGCGAGGCGGCGGTTGGCACCGTCGATCTGCAGCGGCCCGGCCAGGGCTGCGCCGCCGGCCGGCGCCACGCTCAAGACCGAGCCGAGCACGCTGTTGGGCCGATAGGTCGCCAGGCCTTTCAGGCCCGATTCCCAGGCTTCGAAGTAGAGGTGCTGGAAGTCGGCATACGGGTAGTCGACCGGCACGTTCACGGTTTTCGAGATGGCGGTGTCGATGCAAGGTGCGACCGCCGCGACCATCGCTTCGTGGGCCTGTGCGCTCATCTCGAGCGCGGTCACGAAGGCCGGTGTGAGAGGCGTGGTGTCGCCCTTCAAATGCCGGTACAAACGCCAGGCGTGGTCTTCGACCGCGTACTCCTTGAAGCTGCCGTCGGGCATGCGCTTCTTGCGGGTGTAGCTCCAGCTGAAGGCCGGTTCGATGCCGTTGCTCGCGTTGTCGGCGAAGGCCAGGCTGATCGTGCCGGTGGGCGCGATCGACAGCAGGTGCGAGTTGCGCAGGCCGTGTGTGCGGATGCGGTCGCGCAGCGCTTGCGGCAGGCGCGAAGCGAAGGTCGTGCCCGTGAGGTACAGGTCGGCGTTGAAGAGCGGGAAGGCGCCACGCTCGCGCGCCAGCTCCACCGAGGCTTCGTAGGCTGCGTCGCGCATCAGCTCGGCGATGCGGCGTGCCATCGCGCGCGCCTCGGTCGTGTCGTAGCGCAGGTTGAGCATCACCAGCGCGTCGCCCAGGCCAGTGAAACCCAGGCCGATGCGGCGCTTGCTGCGCGCTTCTTCCTGCTGCTGCGGGAGCGGCCACACGGTCACGTCGAGCACGTTGTCGAGCATGCGCGTCGCGACCTGCGCCACCTTCACGAAGCTCGCTTCGTCGAAACGCGCCGCGGCTTCGAACGGCGCGTGCACGAAGCGTGTCAGGTCGATCGAGCCAAGGCAGCAGCAGCCATACGGCGGCAGCGGCTGCTCGGCACACGGGTTGGTCGCGGCGATGCTTTCGCAGTACGACAGGTTGTTGTCGTCGTTGATGTGGTCGAGGAACAAGACGCCCGGCTCGGCGTGGTCGTAGGTCGAACGCATGACCTGGTCCCACAGCTCGCGCGCGCGACGTTTTCGGTAGACCCAATGACCGCCACCGCCCGGCTGCGCGTGCTGGTAGGCGCCGGCTTCCTTCTGCCCCGCGCCCGGCTCGGCACGGTGCACGAGCTCGACCTCGGTGTCGGCCTGCACCGCTTCCATGAAGGCATCGGTCACACCGACCGAGAGGTTGAAGTTCTTCAGGTCACCGGCGTCTTTGGCGTGGATGAATTCTTCGATGTCGGGGTGGTCGCAGCGCAGCACGCCCATCTGCGCGCCACGCCGCGCACCGGCCGACTCGACCGTCTCGCACGAGCGGTCGAACACGCGCATGTAGCTCACCGGGCCCGAGGCGCTGCTCTGCGTGCTGCCGACCCACGCGCCGCGCGGCCGAATGCGCGAGAAGTCGTAACCCACGCCACCACCACGGCGCATCGTCTCGGCCGCTTCGGTCAAGGCGGTGTAGATGCCGGGGTGGCCTTCTTCGGCGTGCGCGATCGAGTCGCCCACCGGCTGCACGAAGCAGTTGATCAAGGTCGCCGCCAGGCCCGTGCCGGCGGCCGACTGGATGCGACCGGCCGGCACGAAGCCGGCCCGCAGGGCGTCAGTGAAACGCTGCTCCCACTGCGCGCGTTGCGCGGCCGGTTCGGCCTGCGCGAGCGCGCGCGCCACACGCTGGTTGACCGCGTCGATGCTGCGCTCGTCGCCCTTGGCGTACTTCTCCAGCAGCACCTCGGCACTGATGTCTTGCGCGGGCAGGTTCTGGCGTGTGTGCGGCGCCGCTCGTTCGGTTTCATGCATGGCGATCTTTCGTTTTTTCCAGCGCACCAGTTTGATCTTCGGCGCACCACAATCATTGACCTGAATCAGCATCCATGAGCGGGTCGGGGTCGAACGTTTCAGCTTGATTCAATGCAAGACCCCACGGCTCGCGTGCCGTTAGTCTGGTGCCCACCCACACACGCTGCGACCGGGAGACCCCATGGCATTGCCACACGCCCAACCGCTCGACATCATCGACCTGCGCCCACTTGGCGCAGGCCTGCCAGGCGCGGTCACCACGAGCCTGCTGAAGACGCCGAGCCTGCAGTTGATGCGGCTCGTGCTGCCTGCCGGCCAGGGCCTGCCCGAGCACAGTGTGCCGGGTTCGATCACCGTGTTGTGCCTCGAAGGCGAGGCGGTCGTGACGACCCCGTCGCGCCGCTGCGCGCTCGGCGCCGGCCGGCTGGTGGTGCTCGAAGGCGGCGAGCCCCACTCGGTGCAGGCCGTGACCGACGCTTCGCTGCTGGTCACGGTGCTGCTGCACACCTCATCCACCCTGAATGAAAACAAACCATGACGATTTCGAGCTTCGATGACCTGCTGCAGGCCTCGCGCGAACAGAACGAACCGCAGCGCCTGCTGTTCGTGTTCGCCAGCGCCGGCCTTCCCGACGACGCCACGCCTTCGCAACACACACGCTTCACCGCCGGGCAGGGCGGCACGCTGACTCCGCTGATGTGCGTCGACAAGGCGCCCGACGAGATCGATTCTTTCGAGACCCTGATCGATCAGGCACGCGAGTTCGGCCAGCCCTGGGACATCGTTTTCGTCGCAGCGATGTCGGGCCGTGCCGGCAGCAACCCGACGAGTGCGCAGGCCGAAGCGCCGCTGCAGCGCATGGTCGAGTCGATCAAGGCCGGCGACATCGGCGCCTTCATTCCGTTCGACGCGCAGGGTCAGCCGATTCAGTTCAACTGAGCGCCGACCAGCGCGCGAACGCGATGGTGCCTCACCCGGGCCGCCCGTCGACCCGCGCACGCACGAACCAGTTGCAGTAGCGCAGCGCCCAGCCCACGGCGGCCGTGGCCCAGGCCAGCACCGCGAGCACGTTGAACGGCGTGGCGAGCGTGGGTAAGAGCGCCGCGATCACACGCAACAACACGGCGGTCTGCAGCACCCAGTACACCGCCCAGGCGGTGTTGTCGGCCGCGAGCGAGCGGCCGCTGTGGCCGCTGCTGACACGCGTGGCCATCGCGAACAGCGTGGCGCCGAGGTAACCCATCGTCAGCGCATGGGTCGGTGCGAGGCCGAGCGATTGTTGGTCGTTGCTCAAGGCCATCAGCGCATGCGACACGGCAGCGAGTGCGAACGTGAGGCCCAGCCACATGAACCCGCCGTGCAACATCGCCAGCATCCTGATCTTCAGGCTTTGCACCAGGCCCCAGCGCACGGCCAGCCACAGTAGCAGTGCACCGGCCGGCAACTCGACCGCCACCTGAGCCCAGCGCCATGCGGCAGGCAGCGGCCACCTCCACAACTGCGCCACCGCGAACGGCACTTCGAACCACAAGGCGCCGACGATCACCCACAAGAGCCACATCGGCCGCCAGGCATCGAGCAGCGGCAAGGCGCTGGCGCTGAAAAACGGCACCATGCGGTGCGACACGGCCGCGAACACGGTCGCGACAAAACACCACAGCGCCACCTGCGTGGCGGCGCGCAATAGCGACTCGGAGCCGATGAGCAACGCCGCCGCCGCGACCCACATCGTCGCCGCACCGACCGTGCAGGCCAGCGCCACCACGCGGGCATGGCTGCGGTCGGGCGCGCGGCTCGCGCGCAGGATCGTGGCGAAGCGCCAGCACAGCACGCTCCAGCCCGCCGCCACGAGCGCCATGCCCGCACCTGCCGTGCCGGCATGCAGATGAAGGCCGGGCCAGGTGATGCACCAGCCGCAAAACATCGTGAGCACCGGCATGAGCAGGCGGCGTGCGGGCACGTCGGGCTGACCGAGCCAGCGCGGCCCGGCGGTGAACAGAAAGCCGACGATGAACAGCGGCGTGAAGCCCTGGCTCATCAGCAACGCGTGCGCTGCGGGGGGCGACACGGCCCAGGCCGGCGACAAACCTTGGGTCCGCATCAACAGCACCCCGGCCCACCACAGCGCGCTGCCGCCGAGCATCAGCGCGCCCGCGAAAAACCCGAGCCGGTGCGGCGCGGCGAGCAGCCAGAGCAAATGCCAACCCGGCTCTGCCAGGGGGCCGGGCGCAGCCGCTGTTGCAGGCCCTTGGACCTGGGCTCGAATCGGAATGGACTTCACTCGGTTGCTTCGGTGTGTGCGTGTCGTTCAGGCGGCCATCGCGGCGTTCGGCGTCAGCAGGCGTTGCATCAGCTCGCGCACGCTGCGGATCTGGTCGCCGAAGGGCAGCGCACCCACGCCTCGAAAGAAGAGGCCTTTCCTCACATCGCCGCGCAAGGCGGCAGCGAGCTGCGTGTCGATGCAGAACTGGCCCCATCCGGGCAGGCCGTCGCGCAAGCCGCACTGCGCGAGGCAGTCGAACGCGAGCGTGCAGCGCGGCTTCACGTGCACCACGCTTTGCAGTTTCGGTTCGGCCTTCAGGTAGCTCTTCAGCCACGGTGTCGCGACCGCGCGCGCCGGCAAGCCGGCCACGCTCGTGAACTCGACCATGTCGGCGTCGGTCGCCTGCGCCAGCACACGTTTGAATTCGGCGTGGGCGTCGCACTCCTGCGTCACCGCGAACGGCGTACCGAGCTGCACGCCGGCGGCGCCGAGCGCCTGCACGCGGGCGATGTCTTCGAACGAGCGAATGCCGCCGGCCGCGATCAGCGGAATCTCGATGCCCGCAGCGCGCATGAACGCGAGCGACTGCGGGATCACGTTCTCGAACTCGAAGCGTGGGTCGTTCAGGTCAGCGATCTTCGCCGCGCCGAGGTGGCCGCCGGCCAGGCGCGGGTGTTCGATCACGATCGCATCGGGCAGGCGTTTCTTGCGCTCCCACTTGCGCAGCAGCAGCTGCACGCCGCGTGCGTCCGACAGGATCGGTATCAACAGCGCTGCGGGGTGGTCTTGCGCGAGGTCGGGCAGGTCGAGCGGCAGGCCCGCGCCGACCACCACCGCGTCGACGCCGCACTCGAGCGCGCGCGTCACCGACGGGCCGTATTCGCTCACCGCGCGCATCACGTTGATGGCCAGCAGCCCGCGCCCGCCGCAGAGCGCGCGCGCGGCGCGAATCTCGCGTTCCAGCGCTTCGAGGTTGGCCATGTTGATGGCCTCTTTGGCCGCTTGCGTGGCCGCCGCACCGGCCTGATGGTCGCGCGTCTTCTGCATCAGGTCGGGGTGGTGGCGGCGCAGGTCGACCGACGATATCGTGCCCATCGCACCGAGCGCGGCCACGCTGCCCGCGAGCTTGTGGGCCGACACCCCCACGCCCATGCCACCCTGCACGATCGGCAGCAGCGTGCGCCCGCCCAGGCGCAGTGGCGTGAGGCCGGCGGCACCGAGCAGCGTCATCAAGTCGCTGGCGCTGCCGGCAGCGGCGGTCGGGTGGGTCATGGGGGTGTGGGCCGGGCGCTGGCGCGCAGCCGCTGTTTCGAGATCTGCAAGGTAGCGGCAGCACGCGCCTATGGTTTTGACCAGGATCAAGCGCCGGGCAAGGCCGCCTCGATACGATCGTCGTGCGGCCTGGGAGCGAGCGCGGCGTCGATCTCGTTGAAGATGCTGCTGCCGTCGTCGATCGGCGCCGAATCAAAGGGCCCGGTGCCGCTGTGGGTGGCGCTGGAGGTGGGTACGAAGCGGCCGCTGCGCATGTCGAACACATGCACTTCGCCGTCTTCGAGCACGAAGTGCCAGCCGTGCAGCGCCAGCCGGCCGGCTTCGACGCGCTCGCGCACCATCGGGTAGCCCATCAGGCGCTCGAGCTGCAGCACCACCGAACGCTGCTCGGTGCGGCGCAGCGCCTCTGGCGACATCTGCACCGGCAATGCCGCTTCGCGCCCGAGTTCGAGCCAGGCCGCCAGGTTGCTGGCCTGCGGGGTGGGCTCTTCGTACAACGCACGAATGCCGCCGCAATGGCTGTGGCCGCAGACCACGATGCGCGCCACGTCGAGCTTGAGCACCGCGAACTCGATCGCCGCCGCCGTGCCGTGGTACCCGGCGGAACCGTCGTGAGGTGGCACGAACGCGCCGACGTTGCGCACCATGAAAACTTCACCTGGCCCGGTGCCGGTGAGCAGGTAAGGCACGAGGCGCGAGTCGGAACAGCCGATGAACAGGATGCTCGGGTGCTGGCCGCCCTGCACCAGCGATTCGAACTGGCCCTGCACGCCGGGAAAGTAGTCGTCGTGAAAGCGGCGCAGCCGCTGCAGCAGTTCGTCGGGCATCGGCGGACTACTGAACCAGCGGCGTGGTGGCGGCGTCGAGATCCACACCCTCGACCACGGCCGCGCCGGCCAGCAGCTGCAGGCACTGGCGCAACGCCGCCACGTAGGTCTGCTGCCGCAAGCCCATCTCGACCGCGCCGCGCACCATTTCGAACGGCTGCGCCACGCCGCCCTCGCGCTCCATCACCTCGACCACGTGCAGGCCGAAACGGCTGTGCACCAGGCGTGGCAAGACGCCGACCTCGACATGGCCGAACAACTCGCGTGCGAATTCGCTGGCGCAGTCGGCAGGCGCGAGCCAGCCGAGCTCGCCACCCTGTTCGCCGCTCGGGCAGTTCGACAGCTTGCGTGCCGAAGCGCCGAAGCCGTCGTTGGCGCTGCCAGGCGTTTTCCCATCGTGGCAGCGCACGTCGAGCAAACAGGCCTCGGCGCGATTGCGCAATGCCACCACGTTCATGCCAGGCGTCACGGCGAACAGGATGTGCCGCACCCGCACCCGCTCGCCACTGCGCCAGCGTGCGGGCTGGGCCGCGAAGTGGCGCTCGCAAGCCTCGGTGGACGGCTCGGGCACCGGCAGCTCGCGCTCCAGCCAGGCGTCGATCGCCGCCGACGCGGCTTCGGTGACGACGCCGTCGCCCGCGGCGGTGTCGCCGCTGTCGAGCAGGCCGGCTTGCATCGCCGCCTGCCGCAGCAGCTCGGTGCAGGCACGCTGGCGCAGTTCTTCGGGTGCGAGGTTTTCCGATGCGCTGTTCAAAGCCACGCCGTTGATGCGCGCCACGAGCACAGGCACGGCCTGCGCCGCAGCGCTGAAATCGACAGTCTCTACCAGCATGGTCTTGTCTCCGTGATGCGCGTCAAACACTCGCGCCGGGCTGGCGCGGT
>JANYFX010000569.1 GCA_025359585.1 Rhizobacter sp.
GGCCGGCCGGGCGCAGGGCCAGTGGCAACAAGGAGTTGGACAGGCCCAGGGCTTCGGGCAAGGGGATGCCGCCGGCGACGAGCATGCCGGTGGCGCGGTACCAGCGTGCCAGAAAGTACGTTCGCAGGCGATCGTGCAGCGGCGCCCACGCCAGCACCGCGCCGAGCACGCGCGAGCGCAAGGCAGGGGTCGCGGCCATCAGTGCGAGGCCCACGGCGAAAGCCGCCAACAGAACGAACACGATGGTACCGTGTTGCCCAATGACGTGCGACCAGGCGACCATCAAACGCGCTGACCACGGCAGCTCGCCGCTCATGCCTTCGAAGATTCGGGCAAAACGCGGCATCACGTAGAAGAACAGAAAGATCAGCACGAGCGAGCCGACGCCCATCAGAAGCAATGGGTAGATCGACGCGGAGACCAGCCGGTGCCGGACTTCGGCAACCCGGCGTTCGTGCTCCAGAAAACGGGCCAGCGTCTGCGGGAGGTCCGAGGTCAGTTCAGATGAGCGCACGAGTGCGACGAGCAGTGGTGGAAACACCGGCTGCTGCGTGAGCGCATTGGACAGCGTCTTGCCGTTGCGCAGTTCGCGCTCGAGTTGCTCGATGACGCGGGCGGACTGGCCGGTGGCTCCACGACGCAAAGCATCCAGGGCCTCGATGACGCTCAGGCCGGCCACGAGCAGGTCGCGGAGTTGCTCGATGAAAACGCCGATGTCGATGCGGGCGCCGGGGCTGGAAGGCCTGGACAGTAGTTCGCCCAGGCCGAGCCCAACAGCCCGACAGGAGAGCACGGTATAGCCCTGGCGCACGGCCTGGAAACGAGCGTCGTCCAGGCTGGGTGCTTCGAGTTCGATGACGCTGGGCGCACCACTCCCCTGCACGACGTTCGCTTGGACCTTCATGGCAGCGTGGCCGCGCTCACCGGCCGGTGTCCCAGAAACTGACGTCGGCACTGTCGCCCGTGCCGCCGACCTGGCCGTCCTTGCCCAGGGTCATGAGTTCGAAATCGTGGCCGGCGTCGCCGGGCAGGCGATAGATGTACGGCGCGCCCCAAGGGTCTGGAGGCAGCGCCTTGGAAAGGTACGGGCCACCCCACTTGGGTTCGTCGGTGGGGCGTTCTACCAAGGCCTTGAGGGACTGGGCGGTCGACGGGTAGTGGCCGGTGTCCAGGCGGTAGGCAGCGAGGGCCTTGTCCAAAGCGTCGAGTTGCGCTCGGGCGGCCTTGGTCTCTGACTTGCCGATCTGGTCGAAGTAGCGCGGCGCGACGTAGCTGGCGAGCAAACCGATGATGACCATGACGACGAGGAGTTCGAGCAGAGTGAAACCCGCCATACGTCTGGCCACATCAACCGGCCTCGAGCCCATGCGATGCTGCGGCATCCTCGGCCCCGCCATCATTTGAAAGTGAGAAGGCAACTCAGGCTCCTATCTTTTGCGAACGAAGGTCGGCGACCGCGCGTCTTCGAGCCAAAGTTGCGGCTTGGGTCGAGCCTCGCTCACGTCCAGAGTCATAAGGTCGTTCGACGGGCGGCCCACCAAGGGTTGATTCACCACTTCATAGATCAGCGTGCGAACGTCCAGCCATTCGATTTGATCGTCCACCGAATTGCCGACGTCGTAGACGGTCTCCTGCATCGTCGCAAGGTCCAGGATGGCAGGCGACCAACCCGTGACGCTGGTCCTCTTTTTGAAGGCCAGGCGTTTGCCATCAGGAGAGAATGATGGGCACTCCATGTCCGGTCGGACGACCGCCATGCGCCGGGCCTTGATGTTTCCTTCAGCCAGATAGGGCTTGCCGGCAAAGTATGCCGTGACGAAGAAACGATCCGAATTGACCGGATCGAACGTCACGCCCCACAGGTTGAGGTCGACTGCCGTGACTGGCTTGCCAGCATCGAGCAGCACCCATTCCTGGATGTTGTCACCGCGCCGGTCGCCATCGTTGCTCGCGATCACGGTCGCCGTGGAGAACGTGCTCCCGCCGACGCCGGTGTAGCTGTGGCCCGAAGTGAACTCGCTACTCGCACTGAACCGGCCGTCTAACGATATGCGTGCGCGGCTGGGCCGCCCTGCGGTGACATTGACGTGGTGGCCCACCGCCGAAAGGTCTTGCGCAAAAACGAACAGCGCTGTGTTCGCGCCCGGTGCGGGCTTGCCCAGGGCCGCCTTTGAAAAACACAAAACCTCCCCAGTCGGCGTTGTGTGCACGCGGTCGCAGTTCAGCGCGGTCGGTGAGCGCGAAAGTGGCTTCATCGTCACCGGATCGAGAGTGACCACGTCGACCCCGTTGGACCGCAGGCCAAAGAATGGCCGGGCGATCAGTGCATAGGGCGGTTTGATGCTGGCGTTCAGTTTTGTGACTGGCAGGCCCCACAAAGCCGTCAACGCCTCGGGAGCGGCAATGGCCTGCGTGGTAGCGAGACAGCAGGCAACGCCTGCGACGACCGCAAGCGAACGGTTGAAATGAGCAAGGCGTTGGGTATTGCGGTTCATGCGCGACTCTCTCATGCCTGCACCAGTTCCGGACGGCCCAGACGCCGCAACGTGAGCAAAGCAGCCACGCAGCAGCACACCATTCCAACAGCGAACACCGAGACCACCGCATGCTGACCACCGTATTGCCACAACAGTCCGAAAAACGCAGACGACGCAATGCGCATGAAGCCGGTGGCCGACGAAAGCGCGGCAAGTCCAGTCGTACGCACACGTTCATCCAGCACTCGCGCGGCGATGGCAACCAGCACCCCATCGGTCGCCGCGTAGTGCAGGCCCAACAAAGCGACCACCAGAACAACGAGCAATCCATTCGAATGCGAGCCGAACGCGACTGACAGGTAGGCGACCGCAAGCACCGCATAGCCCATCAAAAACATGCGAACAGGCCCGATCCTGTCGGCGGCGCGCCCGAGCGGCACCGCAGCAAGCAGAAAGACCAGGGCGGTCGCGGCAAACATCAGCGGTACGACGGCTCCACTGAAGCCCCCTTCACGCTGCAGTACCAGATACAACAAGCCGTCGCTGATCGTGAAGGTGCAAAGCAGCACGGCGAGCAGGATCAGGCGAAC
>JANYFX010000369.1 GCA_025359585.1 Rhizobacter sp.
CGGGCGTGCCGTCGCCGATCTTGCGGCCGTAGTCGAGCACGACGACGCGGTCTGACAAATCCATCACAACACCCATGTCGTGCTCGATCAGCACGATCGTCGTGCCGAACTCGTCGTTCACGTCGAGGATGAAGCGGCTCATGTCCTGCTTCTCCTCGACGTTCATGCCGGCCATCGGCTCGTCGAGCAGCAGCACCTGCGGCTCCATCGCGAGCGCTCGGCCGAGGTCGACGCGCTTTTGCAAGCCATACGGCATGCGCCCGACCGGCGTCTTGCGGTAGGGTTGGATCTCGAGGAAGTCGATGATGCGCTCGACGAACAGCCGCTGCGCGGCCTCTTCGCGTTGCGCCGGGCCGATGCGAAGCGCCTGCATGAAGAGGTTGCTCTTCATCTTCAGGTTGCGTCCGGTCATGATGTTGTCGAGCACGCTCATGCCCTTGAACAGCGCGAGGTTCTGGAACGTGCGCGCCACGCCCATCTCGGCCACCTGGCGCGAATTCATGTGCTTGAACGCTTGCCCACGCAGCGCGATCGTGCCCTTCTGCGGCTGGTAGACGCCGTTGATGCAGTTCAGCATCGAACTCTTGCCGGCGCCGTTGGGACCGATGATGGCGCGGATCTCGTGCTCGCGGACATCGAAGCTGATGTCGGTAAGCGCCTTCACGCCACCGAACGCGAGCGAGATATTGCTCACTTCGAGAATGACCTCGCCGATCTTTCTCATGCCGCCTTCCCGACCGCGGCGAAGGTCTTCGCATCGCTTATCTTCAGATCGGCCGAGACCATGCCGCTGCGGCCGTCCTCGAACTTGACCTGCGTCTCGATGTATTGGCTTGTCTTGCCCCCATACAGCGCGTCGACCAGCACCTGGTAGCGCTCGGCGATGAAGCCGCGCCGCACCTTGCGCGTGCGCGTGAGCTCGCCATCGTCGGCGTCGAGCTCCTTGTGCAGGATCAGGAAGCGGCTGATCTGGCTGCCCGCGAGCATCGCGTCGGCCGCGAGGTCGGCGTTGACCTTCTCGACGCAGTCGCGGATCAGCGCGTAGACCTCGGGCTTTTGCGCCAGGTCGGTGTAGCCGGCATATGGCAGGCTGCGCTTTTCGGCCCAATTGGCGACCGCTTCCATGTCGATATTGATGAACGCGCAGACCTTCTCGCGCTTGTCGCCGAAGGCCACCGCTTCCTTGATGAACGCAAAGAACTTCAGCTTGTTCTCGACGTACTTGGGCGCGAACATCGCCATATCGAACGCGCCGCCCATCAGCCGGCCGACGTCTTTCGCGCGATCGATGATCTTCAGGTGGCCAGCGGCGTCGAGGAAGCCGGCGTCGCCGGTGTGGTACCAGCCATCGTGCGTCAGCACCTCGGCGGTCGCGGTCGGGTTCCTGTAGTACTCGCGCAGCAGGCCCTTCGATTTGACGAGTACTTCGCCCGAGTCGCTTAACCTGATCTCAACGCCAGCAATCGGCACACCGACGGTGTCGGCGCGGGCCTGGTTGTCGGGCTGCAGGCAGACGAACACAGCGGTCTCGGTCGAACCGTAGAGCTGCTTCAGGTTGATGCCGATCGAGCGGTAGAACGTGAACAGATCCGGCCCGATCGCCTCGCCCGCCGTGTACGCGACGCGCACGCGCGAGAAGCCCAGCGTGTTGCGCAGCGGGCCATAGATCATCACGTTGCCGAGTGCGTAGCGCAACCGGTCGACGAGCGACACCGGCTTGCCGTCCATCATCTGCGGGCCGACACGTCGCGCCAGCGCCATGTAGTGCTCGAACAGCCACTTCTTCACGCGACCCGCGTCTTCCATGCGAATCATCACCGTCGTCAGCAGGCCTTCGAAGATGCGCGGCGGCGCGAAGTAATAGGTCGGCCCGATCTCGTTCAGGTCGATGCTTACGGTGCTGGCTGACTCGGGGCAGTTGACCACGTAGCCGCACGCCAGCCACTGCGCGTACGAGAAAATGTTCTGCCCGACCCAGGCCGGCGGCAGATAGGCCAGCACTTCTTCGGCGTTGGTCAGCTTGTCGAACTTCGCCCCGGCCTGGGCGCGGTCGATCAGCGTGTTGTGGGTGTGCACCACGCCTTTCGGGTTGCCGGTGGTGCCCGAGGTGAAGAACATCGCGGCCACGTCGTGCGGCTGCGTCTTCTGCACTTCGGTGTCGAAATACGTGGGCTGCTCTGCGTTGTGCGCACGTCCCGATTCGATCAGCGCGTCGAGCGATGCCAGGCCCGGCTCGCTGTAGTTGCGCAGACCGCGCGGGTCGTCGAACCAGATGCGTGCGAGCTGCGGGCAGGGCTCGCGCAGCTCCAGCAACTTGTCGACCTGCTCCTGGTCTTCGACGATCGCGAAGCCGACTTCGGCGTTGTTGATCGGGAACACGAATTCGGTCGTCGCCGCGTCCTGGTACAGCGGCACCGGGATCGCGCCCAGCGACTGCGCCGCCAGCATCGCCGCGTACAAGCGCGGCCGGTTCTCGCCGACGATCACGATGTGCTGGCCGCGCGCCAGGCCGGCTTGCGCGAGGCCGCAGGCCAGCTCGCGCACGAGCGTCGCCAGCGCGCCCCAGGTCAGCGTCTGCCAGATGCCGAAGCTCTTTTCGCGCAATGCCGCGGCCTCGGGCCGTTGGGCCGCATGCTCCAGCATCAGGCGAGGGAAGGTCGTTTGCACCGCGTCTCCGAAGGGCCAGCGCGGAAGAGTCCGCAGCGTGGTATGAGTGCGAATGTAAAAACAAGTTTGACGCCAAGTTGTCGTTCTGACGACAATCCTAGGGACACCCCTCTCCGGTCTTTCCCTCGATGACTCCGGTCCTTCGTCACCCACCGCCGCTCAAGCAGCCGATCTACCAGCGCGCGCGGGCGCCGAACGCCGACGAGCTGGAAAACATCCCCTGGCTGCACACGCTCGACGCGGCCGAACGCAAGGTCGCGGTGGCCGATCTGAAGGTCGTGCGCATCGCCACCGGCGAGTTGTTGTGCCGCGTCGGCCGGCCGGTCACCTACTGGTTCGGTGTGATCGAGGGCTTCCTGAAGATGAACAACGACAGCGATCTCGGCGTGCCCATCATCTTCACCGGCCTGCCGCCGGGAGGCTGGTTCGGCGAGGGCACGGTGATCAAGCGCGAGGTCTATCGTTACAACATCACGGCAGTCCGCAAGAGCGTGGTCGCCGGGCTGAGCGTCGAGACCTTCCACTGGCTGCTCGACCGCAGCATTCCGTTCAACCGCTTCATCACGCAGCAGCTGAACGAGCGGCTCGGCCAGTTCATTGCCGCACGCGAGATCGACCGCATGAGCGACGCCGACGCGCGTGTGGCGCGCAGCCTCGCCGCCTTGTTCCACCCCGTCCTCTACCCGGGTGTCGGCGGCCTCCTGCGCATCACGCAGCAGGAGCTGGGCTACCTGATCGGGCTGTCACGCCAGCGCGTCAACGAAGCGCTGAACGCATTGCAGGAACACGGGCTGATCGGCATCGAATACGGCGGCGTGCGCGTGCTCGATCTCGAAGGGCTCCGCCGCCACGTGCAGCGTGGTTAGGCTTCGGCATGAACATCGCCTCTTTGATCTGCGGCCTGGCCACGCTGTGTTGCGCAGGCACCGGATGCGCTCAAGACCTGCCCGGCAGCTTCCTGCCGACGGGCTGCCCCGACTTGTCGGGGCAATACCGCGTGACCGGCGCAGGCCCCACCCTCGCCGATGTGCTCGAGGTGCTCAAAGCCCGCCACGCGGGCTCCATCGGCAGCGAGGTGAAACTGAACTGGCAAGCCGGCGGGTGGCTCGGCGTCTGGGCGAAGAGTGACGGCAAAGACTCGATGCCCACCCAACCCACGGTGGTGCTGAAGCGCAGCACCGACTTCAGTTGCAAGAACGGCGCGCTCGTTTTCAAGCGCATCGCCGATGTCGGGCGCCGTGGCACGAAGGGCTGGCTCAAAGGCGTGTCCATCGTTCAGATCAGGCGCGGCGCGGGCGCGGGCCTGGACATCACGAGTTCGTTCTCGGGCCGTCAACAGACGATCCTGTTCTCCTACGATTCGGCGAGCCTCGGCATCCCCCGGCTGGGCACGAAGGAGACCCTGACCGAGACCATTCGTTGGCCCGACGTTTCAGAGCCGCTGCCCGAAGAACCCGCCGCGCGTACAAAACCCCCAGAGCCACCGGAACTGCCGGAGGTGACCCGGGCTCGGGAATGGCTCAGCCCTTCGGTGCTGGGGCCGCTGACGCTGGGCTGGATCGAGCGCCGAGGCGAAGGCGTGGTTGCGAGCCTCACGGCGCGCAAGTCGGGCGATGTGGCGGCGCTCGAAGACCGGCTTCGCGCCGCCTCGATCGCCTACGAGATCAAGGCTTCACCGGTCTGGTCCAACAACCACTACGAGCTGGAACTGCTGTTCCGATCGACGGGCCCTGCAGCCGCCAGGCCGTAGCGGTTTCAGCCGCCCGCCCTCCGGGCGTTCGCCTACCCGACGTATTTGCCGAAGTGGTACAGCGAGCGCTCCAGCGCGGTGGCCGCGGCACCCGCGTTCCAGGAGCCGCGCTGATCGCAGTTGAAGCCGTGGTTCGCGGCGTAGAGATGGACCTCGACTTCCGGATGCGCCTGCTCCAGCGCCTTCACGCTCTCGACCGAGATGTGCGCATCCTGATCGCCGAAATGTGCCATCGTCGGCACCGCGGGTCGGCGCGATGGCTCGCTGCCGACCGTCATGCCGCCGCCGTAATAGGCCACCGCCGCCGACAGGCCGCGCACTTGCTCGGCCGAGCGCCAGACCAGCAGGCCGCCCCAGCAGTAGCCCACGATGCCGACCTTGCCGGCCTTCGCCGCGTAGTCGACGGCGGCTTGAATGTCCTGCAGCACACCGGGCGCCGGCAGCGCCTCGACCGCGCCTTTCAGGCGCATGCCCTCGGTCATGTCGTTCGCTGCGTAGCCGAGCTGGATGTCGCGCTCGACGCGGTCGAAGGTCGACGGCGCGACCGCAAGGTAACCGGCCGCCGCATAACCGTCGGCGACACCGCGGATGTGGGAGTTGACGCCGAAGATCTCTTGCAGCACGACGATCGCGCCCTTCGGCGTGCCCGACGGTTCGGCCACATAGGCAGACGACTTGACGCCATCGGCGGCGGTGAGGGTGATGGTGGACGAAGGCATGGGGCAACGCTCTTGGTGTGTCGGGCAGCGGCACGGTGCGTCGCTGCGTGAGCCGGTTTTTACACCCGATCGAAAAACCGCGTGGCCACGCGCCGCGCCGCTAGCGCGCGCTGCGCTTCAGGATCGCTTCTTCCACCAGCCAGATCGGCAGCTTGCGCACCTTCAGCAGCGACAGCGCCTGGGCGTAGACCACGAGCTCGCGCCAGCGCCGCACGTAGGTCAGCACGAGGCGCGAGCGGTAGCGCCACGAGACCGGGTAGAGCCCGAGTTCGTGCCGGTCCAAGTGCGTGACGATCGCCCCGAGCCGCCGCAGGTCGTCGTGGTTGCTCGCGACGAAAGCGCAGCGTTTGGAGATGCCGGCGTGGCCGAACATGTTCTTGACGACGGCGTCGCGGAACACGATGGCCGGCATCTCGAGCATTGGCAGGCCGGGTTCGGCGCCGGCGGCGTTCTGCGCCGGGGTGACGGTGGCGTGGTCGATGTTGATCGCGTGTGCCTGCCGGCGCCCGTCGGGCCAGCGCAGCACCAGCTTCAGCACGCCCAGCGGCACCGGAGGCCGGCAGCCCGGCGCGCGGAAGTAGTCGAGAAAGCGGCCGAGCAAAGCGTCGCCGACGACCACGGCATTTTCCTGCAGCCGGTTGCGTTCGAGCGCCGGCGCCTGCTCGGTGCGGTACGCAAGAAGCGTTTGCTGCTTGTCGTCGTACGGCGTCTCGGGCGCCAGTGCGAACCGACCCGCCTGCCCGCCCGTGCCTTGCCAATGCGAGCCGGGCAGCATCACAGTCAAGGCCCAGGGCCGCAGCGACAAGGTGTTCACGTGCTCGCGCAGCTCGAGTGGCGTCGCGACCATTTCGTTGAAGGCGAACACGTCGTCGTGCAGGTGGCAATGGTTGGAGGCGAACGGCACGGCGTGGCGCGGCTTCACCGCGTCCATGAACTGTGCGAACGAGCGTTTGTAGTGCGCCTGGTCGTCGACCACGTAGGCGGTGTCGCCTTCGAGCCGCCAGCACACCCGCGCGTTGGCCGACGAATGAGAGCGGAACGCGAAGTCGATCGGCCCGTGCCGCGCCAGCAGGTGGCGCAGCGGCCAGCCGGCGATCTTGGCGTCGTTCGCGTTCAGCAGCGTGACGCCGTCGCCCTCGACCACGATCGCCGCGTCATTCACGTAGCGGCCGAACTGGTAGAGCGTGATGCGCAGCGAGCCGATCGTGATGCACTTGCCATGCGGAACGCGGCGCACGTCGCGAAGGCCGATCGTGCGCGGGTCACGCCCGCTGCGCAGCGCCGGTTCGTCGGGGATCAATACCGGCTTGCCGACAAAATACTTGCGCAGGCTCGGCCCGTGCCAATGGTCCCAGTGCTGGTGGCTGAGGATGACCGCGTCCACTGCGGCCATGTCGGGCTCGTCGTAGACGGCGGCAGGGAAGTTCCACCACGACCGCCAGTAACACGAGCCGACCAGCTACGGGTCGATGACGACGCTGGTGCCGCCGCAGCGCACCCACAGTGCCGCGTGCGACAGTATCCGGAACTCCATGGAGGCATTGTGCACAGGTCGATCAATGCCAGCGCAGGCGAGCGAGGCGTGGAAGTGGATGAGCGGTGGTCGTGCGTTCTTGAGTGGCTTCTTCTGCGCTGGCAGCCTGATCTGCGGTTCGCCCGTTGAGCTTGGCATCTGGCAGGAGCCGGCCAGTAGCGGACGTCGAGAAGGGGCTGCTTTCGGGTAGGCTGGAGCAATGTGGCAGACTGAATCAATGGGACCGGTGCCCAAATTCGACGAACCTGCTTTGCTGGCGGCGTTAGAAGCCAGGACAATCGCGACTCAGTCAGCGTTTGCACAGGCTTGCGCACATCGAATTCGCCGGCTCGACTTGCCACCGCTCCTCATCGAGGCCGGATTGCTCTGCGACCAATGCCTCAAGGCGGCCCGTCAGTTCATCGAAGGCGAAGCGTTCGACGTGACGGCCCTGGAGGCGCTTCGAGAAGCGATGGAATCATCCGAAGACGTCGACGACGATCGGGTGGCGGCGTGCGCATTTGTCTTGAGGCACCTGCTTTCTCGCGAAGGTCAGGAGGCTGTTTGGTCAGCAAGGCGCGCTTACGACGCCTGCGATGCGCTGGCTCAGCGCGCATTCGACTTCGATGTGTTTACCGAGGAGGTCGAGGACAGTCTATTGACGCACCCTGTCGTTCAAGCGGAGCTGCGACACCAGCAGTTGGACCTGGAGCAACTTCGCATCGACCCGGGCTCGTCTACAGCGGTCGTGGAGCGTGCCAAGCTTGGGGACACCTGACGGCCATCAAGATTCATTGGTGAACGGCGGCTCCAGAGCAGCCAGCTTGAGGACCGGGAAGGTACCTCCGCGGCCGACGCCGAAAGCGACCCTTGTGAACAGCCGCCGATGGCTGCGTGCAAGCGACGGAACGTGCGTCAAATCCAAGCACTTCAGGGTTTCGCGCGCCGGTCTTTGGCCTTGCTGAAGGCGTTTGAAGTCTCCCTGCTGAAACCGCCGCCGTTGTTTTTAGAGCGGGTGCTCGGTACCGATCATTCATGGACAGCTGGCGCTGGCCCCGCGGCCCGGCCGGACAACTCGAGCCCGGCTACTGGGTGGCCTCGACGCGGTCGCGACGCGCCAGCGCTTGAGGCGGGAAGCCCCGACCTGAGGCAGCGTATCCGGCTTCAGCCCAGCTCGCGGCCGAAGAAGCGCAGGCTGCGGTCCCAGGCCTGCTGCGCCCACACCGGGTCGTACTGGGTCATCGGGATGCGGCCCGAGCCAACGGCCGTTTCGTTGGCAAATCCGTGCTGGGCCAGATAGCGGTGGAACTCGAATTTCACGCCGCCTTCCTTGAGCTTGGCCTCCAAAGTGTCGACGTCTGCAATAGCAAAGGCTTGGTCCTGGGTGGCCCAGTGGCCGAGCAGCGGCGCCTTGATCTTGCTGGCGTCTACGTACTCCAGCGGCGGAAAACCGTACCAGGTCACGGCCGCATCGATGTCGGGCACCAGGCAGGCGGTCAGCAGTGTCAGCGCGCCACCCATGCAGAAACCGGTGACGCCGACTTTGGCACCACCGGAACCGAGCCAGCGCACCGCACCAGCGATGTCCTGCGAAGCAGCATCGGCAAAGTCCAGACCGGTCATCAGGTGGTGGGACTCCTCCGCCTCGACGGTGGATTTGCCGCGGTACAGGTCGGGCACAAGGGCGCGGTAGCCCGCCAGCGCCAGCCGGTCAGCGACGCCACGGATCTGGTCGTTGAGGCCCCACCACTCCTGGATCACAACCACGCCCGGCGCCCCAGCCG
>JANYFX010000371.1 GCA_025359585.1 Rhizobacter sp.
GGCTGATGGTGTCGCGCAGCGGCTCCGACCTGTTCCTCACCGCTGACTTCCCGCCGGCGATCAAGGTCGACGGCAAGGTCACGAAGGTTTCGCCACAGCCGCTGACCGGCCAGCACACGCTGGCGCTGGCGCGCTCGGTGATGAACGACAAGCAGGCGGCGGAATTCGAGCGCACCAAGGAGTGCAACTTCGCGATCGCGCCGCAGGGCATCGGGCGCTTCCGCTGCAATGCCTTCGTGCAGATGGGCCACATCGGCATGGTGTTGCGGACGATCCCGCAGACGCTGCCGACCATCGACACGATGAACCTGCCGCAGGTGCTGAAAGACGTGGCGTTGAGCAAGCGTGGTCTCGTGATCCTGGTGGGTGCCACCGGCTCGGGCAAGAGCACCTCGATGGCGGCGATGGTCGACTACCGCAACGAGAACTCGTTCGGCCACATCATCACGATCGAAGACCCGGTGGAGTTCGTGCACCCGCACAAGAACTGCATCATCACGCAGCGTGAAGTCGGCATCGACACCGACGGCTGGGAGCAGGCGCTGAAAAACACGCTGCGCCAGGCGCCCGACGTGATCCTGATGGGCGAGATCCGCGACCGCGAGACCATGGAACACGCGGTGGCCTTCGCCGAGACCGGTCACCTGTGCATGGCCACGCTGCACGCCAACAGCGCCAACCAGGCGCTCGACCGCATCATCAACTTCTTCCCCGAAGAGCGGCGCGCGCAGCTGCTAATGGACTTGTCGCTGAACCTGAAGGCGCTGGTCTCGCAGCGCCTGCTGCCGCGCCAGGAAGGGCGCGGGCGGGTGGCCTCGGTCGAGATCATGCTGAACACGCCGCTCATCTCCGACCTGATCTTCAAGGGCGAAGTGGCCGAGATCAAGGAGATCATGAAACGCTCGCGCGAGCTCGGCATGCAGACCTTCGACCAGTCGCTGTTCGACCTGTACGAGAGCCAGGCCGTCACCTTCGAAGACGCGCTGCGCAACGCCGATTCGGTCAACGACCTGCGGCTGCAGATCAAGCTGCACAGCTCGCGTGCGCGCAACACCGATCTGGCGGCGGGCACGGAGCACTTGACCATCGTATAAACGGGCCTCGCGCCTTCACCTTGAGACGGCCTCCTTTGAGGCCGTTCCCTTTTCCCGGAATCGAACTTCGATGAGCAACAGGACTTACGAACCCACCGCAGCGCGCCGCGTCGCCTTTCTCGGCCTGGGCGTGATGGGCCACCCGATGGCCGGCCACCTGGTGCGCGCCGGTCACAGCGTCACCGTCTACAACCGCACGCCGGCCAAATCACAGGCCTGGGTGGCCGAGTACGGTCATGCTTTCGCAGCCACGCCGAAGCTGGCCGCGGTCGACGCCGACATCGTGTTCGCCTGCGTCGGCAACGACGACGATTTGCGCTCGGTCGTGCTGAGCGACGATGGCGCCTACACGGGCATGAAAGCCGGCGCGGTGTTCGTCGATCACACCACCGCGTCCGCCGAGGTGGCGCGCGAGCTGAGCGCCGCCGCGCAAGCGCGCGGGCTGCACTTCATCGACGCGCCGGTGTCGGGTGGCAACCTCGGCGCCATCAACGGCTCGCTCACCGTGATGTGCGGCGGCGACAAGGCGGCGTTCGATGCGATGCACCCGGTCGCGATGGCCTTCGCCAAAGCCGTGACGCTGCTCGGCGCCAGCGGCGCCGGCCAGCTCGCGAAGATGGTCAACCAGGTCGCGATCGCCGGCCTCGTGCAAGGCCTGGCCGAAGCCATCGCCTTCGGTGAAAAGGCCGGTCTGGACATGAAAGCCGTGCTCGGTGTGATCGGCAAGGGCGCCGCGCAGAGCTGGCAGATGGACAACCGCGGCCCGACGATGCTCGAAGACCGTTTCGACTTCGGTTTCGCGGTCGACTGGATGCGCAAGGATTTGGGCTTGGTGCTCGACGAAGGGAAGCGCAACGGCGCCCGCTTGCCGGTGACGGCGCTGGTGGACCAGTTCTACGCCGACATTCAGGCGGCGGGTGGCAACCGGCTCGACACGTCGAGCCTGGTCAAGCGCCTGCGCTGAAGGGGCCTGCGCTCAGGGCTTGGCGAGCGTCTTCGGCTGGGTGTCGGAGAGCTCGCCTTCGCTGACGACGTCGAACACCTTCACGACCTTTTGCACGCCGCTCACGCCGCGCGAAATGTCGGCGGCGCGGCCGGCTTCACGCTCGGTCACGCGGCCCATCAGATAGACGATGCTGCGCTCGGTGACGACCTTGTAGGCGTTGGCCTGAATGTCCTTGGCGTCGACCATGCTGGCCTTCACCTTGCTCGTCAGCAGCGTGTCGTTGGAGCGCGCCGAGAGCGAGCTCGGTGCGGTCAGCGTCAGCTCGTTGACGATGCTGCGCACGTTGTCGATGCGCGCCACCGCTTGTTCCACCGCCGCCTTGTCGGCCTCGGTCGGCACCTCGCCGGTGACCAAAACGAGCCGGTTGTAGCTGGTGACGTTGACGTGCCCGCGGTCGCCGATCACGTCGGCGATGCGCCGCACCGATTTCAGCTCGATGGCCTGGTCGTCGATCTGCGTGCCCGAGGTGCGACGGTCGGTCACGACCATCGAGCCGCCCCAGATGGCGCCACCGATCAAGAGCGGGGCGCAGGCGCTGAGCGTGGTGCCGGCGGCGAGTGCCAGCAGCAGGGCGCTGGTGGTTCGGTTCAAAGAAGTCATGTGTTTTCCTGTTCGCCCAAGAGTTGCAGATCGACCGCGTCGCACAGGCAGTGCAACACGAGAAGATGCACCTCTTGAATGCGCGCGGTACGGTCGTGTGGCACACAAATGTGCACGTCGGTCTCGCTCAGTAGCTCGCGCATCTTCCCGCCCTTGTGGCCGGTGAGCGCGATCACGGTCATGTCTTTCGCGTGGGCGGCTTCCACGGCAGCCACCACGTTGCCGGAGTTGCCGCTGGTGGTGATCGCCAGCAGCACGTCGCCGGGTGCGCCGAGCGCCTGAACCTGCTTGGAGTAGATGAACTCGAAGCTGTAGTCGTTGCCGACCGCAGTGAGGATCGAGGTATCGGTGGTGAGTGCGATGGCCGCGAGACCGGGGCGCTCGCGTTCGAAGCGGCCGACGAATTCGGCGGCGAAATGTTGTGCGTCGGCGGCCGAGCCGCCGTTGCCGCAGGTCAACACCTTGCCGCCGCTGGTGATGCAGCCGACGATGGCGCTGACCGCATCGACGATCGGTTTGGAGAGCACTTCGGCCGCCGCGTATTTCAGGTCGGCGCTGTCGAAGAATTGCTGTTGGATGCGTTGTTCAAGCATGGGCACGGATCATATGACACCGATGCACCACCAAGGTTCCACGGGCAGTGCACACTGCTTTGCACTTGAATCAGGACGTATCGAAGGCGCCGCGCAGCCATTGCACGCTTTCTCCTTCGATCGCGACCACATCGAAGCGGCAGGGTGGCAGCGCGCTGTAGCGGCGCAAGAAGTGCTGCGCCGCGAACACGAGGCGACGTTGTTTGCTCGCGGAGACGCTCGCGGCCGCGCCGCCGAAGGCCGCGCTGCTCCGCACCCGCACTTCGACGAACACCAGCGTGCCGTCGCGCTCGCGCAGGATCAGGTCGACTTCACCGCCGCGCGCGTGCGGGCCCGCGGCGACCCGATAATTGCGCTGCACGAGCGTGAGCCCCTGGCGCTCGAGATGGGCCAGCGCCAGCGTCTCGCCCGCATCGCCCACGCTTTTGGTCGTGGCCTTCTTCGTCGTTGCCATGCCTGTGACCACACTCCACGCTTCGTTGATGCAACAAGCCGCCGCCAGCGCGGCCGGCGCGCAGAACTACCCTGCCGGTGCACTGTACGTGGTGGCCACGCCGATCGGCAACCTGGCCGACCTGACGCTGCGCGCGATCCACGTGCTCGGCCTGGTCGATGCCATCGCCTGCGAAGACACACGCCACAGCGCGCCGCTGCTGCGCCAGCTCGGCATCGAGGGCAAGGCGCTGCTCGCGGTGCACGAGCACAACGAGCGCGAGGCAGCCCCGGGCGTGCTCGCTCGGTTGGCACGTGGTGAGCGGGTGGCCTATGTGAGTGACGCTGGCACCCCGGCGATCAGCGACCCGGGCGCGGCGCTGGTGGCGGCGGCGCAGGCGGCGGGTTACCGCTGCGTGCCGATTCCCGGCGCGAGCAGTGCTGTCGCCGCGCTCAGCGTGGCGGGCGACGCGGTGGTCGGCCCATTCACCTTCGTTGGTTTCCTCTCATCGCGTGCAGGGGAACGCACGCGCGCTGTGCAGCAGCTTGCCGCGAGCCCGCAGACGCAGGTGTTGTTCGAAGCGCCGCACCGCATCGAGGCGCTTGCTGCAGCGCTCGCCGAAGGCTGCGGCACCCGCCCGGTGACGGTGTGCCGCGAACTAACCAAACAGTTCGAGGGCGTGAGCACGATGCCCGCCGCCGAGCTGCCGGCCTGGTTGGCGGCCGATGCACACCGCAGCCGGGGCGAGTTCGTGCTCGTCGTTCACGCGCTCGTGGCGGTCGCCGAAGATTCGGACACGCCAGCCTTCGACAGCACCCTGCGCACGCTGCTCGCTGCCTTGCCGCTCAAACAAGCGGTGACACTGGCCGCCGAGCTGACGGGCGCGCCGCGCAATGCGCTCTACGAACGCGCGCTGGCGCTGAAGAACGCCGACGAATCGGCGTAGCGCTGGCCTCAGGCGTGCGCTGGTGCGGTGGCCGCGCCGATCGGTACGTCCAGTTCGATCAGCGCGCCGCGCAAGGCCTGTGACAGCGGTGTTTGCGGCACGTTGCCGATCAGTGCGCGCAAGGCTGCGTCGTCGAGCGCGTGCGGCCGCTGCCACAGGTAGCGCATCACGAGCAGCTCGCGCCACATCGGCACGAAAGGTGCGGCCAGGCGGATCAAACCCCAGGGCATGCCAGCCGGGCGCAGCGGCATGCCGACGACCTGCTCCAGCGCTTCCCGCATCGCCCGCCCGGTGAGCGTGTGGCCGGCGAAATGCAGGCGGAGGTGGCCGCGCAGCTGCTCGCGCCGCTCGGCCACGCGCACGAAGGCCTGTGCCAGATCGGGCAGGTAGGCCCAGGCGTGTGCCAGGTCGTCCGGGCCGGGGTAGACGAAGCGAGCTTTGCCGATCTTGGTGAGCAGCCCCATGTCGAACCAGGTGCCGCGCCCCGGGCCGCCGAAGAAATCTCCGGCGCGGATCACGACGCTGTCGACGCCGTCGTTCGCCGCCGCTGCCAGCCGCCGCTCCATCTCGATGCGGATGCGCGCCTTGGGCGTGTTGCCGACTTCCGGCGTCGCGGGCTTGAGCAGTACCGGCATCTCGCGGCCGAAGTTGTAGACGTTGCCCGGCAGCATCAGCAGCGCGCCGCTGGCGCGGGCCACAGCGAGCGCGGCGTCGGCGAGCGGCTGGGCCAGCCGCTCCCATTCGGTGTAGAGCGGGTTCAACGCGTTGACGATCACGCTCGCGCCCTGCGCGGCGATGGTGAGCGCGGGCAGGTCGGTGGCATCGCACATCACGGGACGAACCCGGGCGTGAGCTTGCAGCGCGGCGGGCAGCGCCTTGCGGGCCTGTGCGCGCACCTGCCAGCCGGCGTTGGCAAAAGC
>JANYFX010000672.1 GCA_025359585.1 Rhizobacter sp.
CAGCACGCCTTGTCGAACGAACTCGCCGGCAAGCACATCGTGCTCGGCCTGACGGGTGGCATCGCCTGCTACAAGGGGGCCGACTTCGTGCGCGAGATGTGGGCGCACCCGGCGACGCAGCGCAACGTGGCGCAGATCAAGAGCGACGGCGCTTTCGTGCTCGGCCCCGGCAGCGGCGACCAGGCCTGCGGCGAGACCGGCGACGGCCGCATGCTGGAGCCGACCGAACTGCTCGCCGATCTGGTCGCGTTTTTTCAACCGAAGCTGCTCGCGGGCAAGTCGCTCCTGATCACGGCCGGGCCGACCTTCGAGCCGCTCGACCCGGTGCGTGGCATCACCAACCGCTCCAGCGGCAAGATGGGTTTTGCAATCGCACGTGCTGCCGCCGAAGCGGGCGCCAAGGTCATGCTCGTCGCCGGGCCGGTGCAACAGAGCACGCCGCGCGGCGTGCAGCGCATCGATGTGGGCACGGCGCAAGAGATGTTCGACGCGGTGCTGGCCGCTGCACCGAAGCACGACGTGTTCGTTGCCACGGCGGCCGTGGCCGACTGGCGCGCGGCTTCAGCCTCCGACCACAAGATCAAGAAGGCGGCCGGCAAAACCGTGCCGAGCTTCGATCTTGTCGAGAACCCCGACATCCTCGCCGCCGTGGCGCGCCTGCCCGACTCGGCGGCGCAGCGTCGGCCGTATTGCGTGGGCTTCGCGGCCGAGAGCCACGACGTGATCAAACACGCGCGCGAAAAACTCGAACGCAAGAAGCTGCCGCTGATCGTGGCCAACCTCGGCCCGGCCACCTTCGGCCAAGACGACAACGTGCTGACCTTGGTCGATGCCCGGGGCGAGCGTGAATTGCCGCGCGCCGACAAGCTGACGCTGGCACGCCAACTCGTCGCAGAAATCGCGTCGCGCCTCGCGGCTCGATAACCCGTTTCCATCCATCGCCCCCTGCACGGGGGTTCACGCGAGGCTTGTTCCCGATGTCGGTGATCGATCTGAAAGTGCTCGACGCGCGCTTGGCGTCGCAGTTGCCAGCCTATGCCACGCCGGGCAGCGCCGGCCTCGACCTGCGCGCCTGCCTCGACGCGCCGCTGCTGCTCAAACCCGGCCAGACCGAGCTGATTCCGACCGGCTTGTCGATTCACATCGGCGACCCGACACTCGCCGCGATCATCCTGCCGCGCTCGGGCCTTGGCCACAAACACGGCATCGTGCTCGGCAACCTCGTCGGCCTGATCGACTCCGATTACCAGGGCCCGCTGATGGTCAGCTGCTGGAACCGCGGCGCTGCCGACTTCACCGTCCAGCCGATGGAGCGCATCGCGCAGCTCGTGATCGTGCCGGTGGTGCAGGCGAGTTTTCGGGTCGTCACCGAGTTCGGTGGCTCCGACCGGGGCGAGAGCGGCTTCGGTTCGACCGGCAGGGCGTGAATCGGTCGCGCCTGTTGAGCTTGTCTGCGTGATTGCACTCGTTGAAAGGCGCGCGCGTTCCGGTCAAAATTACATGCAGTAACTTTTTCGCACGGGTCGCCCGGTGATGGCGCACGGCATGGAATCTCAATGAAATATGCGTTGACGGGTGGGGTGTTGTTGGCGGGCGTGTTGTCGGTCGTTGCGGGTTGTGGCAAGCCACAGGCCGATGGGCTTGCCGCCGCATCGGGCGCGGCACCGGCCTCGGGCGCTGCTTCGCGGCCGGGCAGGGGGCGCGGTGAGCGTGACCACGGTGCGTGCGGTGCAGCGCGATGTCGATGTGGTGCTCGAGGCCACCGGCACCGTGACGGCGCTCAACAGCGTCGACATTCGCCCGCAGGTCAGCAGCGTGATCACCAAGGTGCTGATCCGCGAGGGCCAGTTCGTGAAGGCCGGGCAAGCGCTGTTCATGCTCGACGCCCGCACCGACGAGGTCAACCTCGCCAAGGCCCGCGCCCAGATGGCGCGCGACATGGCTTCGCTTGCCGACGCGCAGCGCCAGTTGCTGCGCAGCCGCGATCTGCTGGCGCAGAACTTCATCTCGCAAGGTGCGGTCGACACGAACCAGACGCTGGTCGAAACACAGCAGGCCGTCGTGGCGGCCGACCGCGCCGCCATCGAAGCGGCCCAGGTCGGCCTGTCGTACAACCGCATCGTGGCGCCGGCCTCGGGCCGTGCCGGTGCCATCAATGTGTTCGCCGGCAGCACCGTGCAACCCGGTGGCACGGCACTCGTGACGATCACCCAGCTCGACCCGATCGCGGTGAGTTTCAGCCTGCCGCAACGCAACCTCGGCGACGCGCTGCAGACACTGCGCAGCGGCGGCGGCAAGGTGATCGCGATGCTGCCCGAAGGCCGCGGGCAATCGACCGGCAAGCTCCAGTTCGTCGACAGCGCCGTCGATGCCAGTTCCGGAACGGTGCGTGTGAAAGCGGCGTTCGACAACGCCCAGGAGACGCTGTGGCCGGGCGCGTTCGTCTCGGTGCGGCTGGCGGTCCGGACGCTGAAGGACGCGGTCGTGGTGCCGCAGGCCTCGGTGATCCAGTCGCCGCGCGGCACCATCGTGTACTCGGTCGATGCCGAGAGCAAAGCCGTGGCCAAGCGGGTCGAGGTGCTCTACGCGATCGGCCCCGACGCCGTCGCCAGCGGCGTGCGGGCGGGTGAGCGTGTGGTGGTCGACGGCCGCCAGAACCTGCGGCCCGGCGTCGCGGTGGTCGAGCGCGCCGCGGCCGAGGGCGGCAACCGGCCGCGCCGCGAAGGCGAAGCGGCTTCAGGTGCCGCGCCGGGGGCGGCGGCCTCGGGCAGCGCCGCTGCGGTGACGCCATGAACCTGTCGGAGCTGTTCATCCGCCGACCGGTGCTGACGGTGCTGCTCAATGCGGCGATCGTCGTGGCCGGCGTGATCGCCTATGGCCGCATTCCCGTCGCGGCGCTGCCCCGCTACAACACCCCGGTCATCAGCGTCAGCGCGACCTTGCCGGGCGCCAGCCCCGACACGATGGCGACTTCGGTCGCACTGCAACTCGAAAAACAGTTCCAGCAGATTCCGGGGCTGAACATCATCAGCTCGACCAACACGCTCGGCGCGACCCAAGTGACGCTGGAGTTCGAGGAAGGCCGCAACATCGACGCCGCCGCTGTCGACGTGCAGGCAGCGTTGCTGCGCGCACAGCGCACCCTGCCGGTCGAGATGACGGTGCCGCCGTCGTACCGCAAGGTGAATCCGGCCGATGCGCCGGTGTTGTTCATCTCGCTGACCTCACCGTCCCTGAACCCCTCGGACTTGAACGACTATGCCGAGCACCTGATCCTGCCGACCCTGTCGACGCTCGACGGCGTCGCCCAGGTCAGCATCAATGGTGCAAAGCGGTTCGCCGTGCGGGTGCGGGTGCTGCCAGAGGCGCTGGCCGCGCGCAACATCAGCCTCGACGAGCTGAGCAAGGCGCTCGCCTCGGCCAACGCGAACTCGCCGGTCGGCACGCTCGAAGGCGCCAAGCAGACCCTGACCCTGCAAGCCAACAAGCAGCTGCGCAACGCCGCCGAGTTCGGTGAGCTGATCGTCAGCACGCGCGGTGGCAACCCGGTGCGGCTGCGCGACGTGGCCAACGTCGAAGACAGCTTCGAGTCGGTCCGCACTTCCGCCAACTTCAACGGCGAGCGTTCGATCTTCCTGTCGATCCAGCGCCAGCCCGACGCCAACACCGTCAAGGTCGTCGATGCGGTGAAGGCCGCCATGCCGGGGTTCCGATCGCAACTGCCGCAGTCGGTCAACATCGCCCTCGTCAACGACCGCTCGATCTCGGTGCGCGACGCGCTGCACGACGTGACGCTGACGATGCTCGGCACGATCGCCCTCGTCGTGCTGGTGATCTTCCTGTTCCTGCGCCGCTTCGTCGCGACCGTGATACCGACGCTGTCGCTGCCGGTGTCGCTGGTCGG
>JANYFX010000681.1 GCA_025359585.1 Rhizobacter sp.
ACCTGCAGGCGCGCATCGTCGCGGCGATCGAGGCCGAGGACGGTCAGCCCTTCGTCACCGACGCGTGGCAGCGCGAACCGGGCGGCAGGCTCGAGGGCGAGGGGCGCTCGCGCCTGCTCGAAGGCGGCGATCTGCTGGAGCGTGGCGGCTGCAGCTTCTCGCACGTGAAAGGCAAGACCTTGCCACCTTCGGCCACGCAGCACCGGCCCGAACTCGCCGGCGCGCCGTTCGAGGCGATGGGCGTGTCGCTCGTGTTCCACCCGCGCAACCCGTACGTGCCCACGGTGCACATGAACGTGCGCATGCTCGCGGCGTTCCCGAGTGGCGGCGAGCCCGTCACCTGGTTCGGCGGCGGCATGGACCTGACGCCGTACTACGGCTTCGAAGAAGACGCGGCGCACTTTCACCGAGTGAACCGCGACGCGCTCGCGCCCTTCGGTGCCGACAAGTACCCGCGCTTCAAGAAGTGGTGCGACGAGTACTTCTTTCTGAAGCACCGCGACGAACCACGTGGTGTCGGCGGTGTGTTCTTCGATGATTTTTCCGAGCTCGGTTTCGAGCAAGGGCTTGCGATGACGAGCGCGGTCGGGGATGCGCTGCTTGGCGCCTACCTGCCGATCGTGCAGCGTCGCAACGTGATGCCTTACGGCGAGCGCGAGCGCGACTTCCAGGCTTACCGCCGCGGGCGTTACGTCGAGTTCAACCTCGTGTTCGACCGCGGCACGCTGTTCGGCCTGCAGTCGGGTGGCCGCACCGAGAGCATCCTGATGTCGATGCCGCCGATCGTGAAGTGGCGCTACGACTGGAAGCCCGAAGCCGGCACACCGGAAGCGCGCCTGTACAGCGACTTTCTGCGCCCGCGCGAATGGGCCGACTGGGCGCCTGCGTGACGGTGAAAAGAGCCCCCCGGCGCGTCGGCATTTTCGGCGGCAGTTTCGACCCGGTGCACAACGCGCATGTCGCGCTGGCGCAACTGGCGCTGGCCGAACTGGCGCTCGACGAGTTGCGCTGGGTGCCTGCGGGCCAGCCGTGGCAGAAGACACGCCCGATGACGCCGGCCGTGCACCGCGAAGCGATGGTGCGTCTGGCGATCGAAGGTGTTGCACCTTTCGTGCTCGACCGCTGCGAGCTCGAACGCAGCGGCCCGAGCTACACGCTCGACACCGTGCGCACGCTGCAGGCCCAAGAGCCCGAGGCCACGTGGTTCCTCGTGATCGGGCAAGACCAGTACGCGGCCTTCCACACCTGGCACGGCTGGCAGGAACTGCTGGGCCGCATCACACTCGCCATCGCCAACCGTCCCGATGCGCCTTTGGCCGCCGACCCGCAGGTGCTGCAAGTGCCGCACGCCGCGGTGTCGCTGCCGATGATGGACGTTTCTTCGACCGACATCCGCGAGCGCATCCATGCGGGCGAACCGATCACCGATCTGGTGCCGCAGACCGTGGCACGTTATATTGACCAACACCACCTTTATCAAGGGCACCCCGGGAGCTGAATGGACATTCGTAAACTGCAACGCGTCATCGTCGATGGTCTGGAAGACGTGAAAGCCCAGAACATCGTCGTCTTCAACACCGAGCATCTGTCGGCCCTGTTCGAACGCGTGATCATCGCATCGGGCACGAGCAACCGTCAGACCAAATCGCTGGCTTCCAGCGTGCGCGAAGCGGTCAAGACAGCGGGGTTCTCGGTGCCACGCACCGAGGGCGAGAGCAACGGCGAATGGATCATCGTCGACTGCGGCGCGGCCGTGGTGCACGTGATGCAGCCGACGATCCGCGACTACTACCACCTCGAAGAAATCTGGGGTGGCAAGCCGGTCAACATGAAGCTCGATTCGGGCGTGACCCGACTCGTGAAGGCGTCCGAGCCCGACAAGCCGGGCAAGGCGCGCAAACCTGCCGCGAAGAAAGCCGCGGCCGCGCCGGCGCCCGCCGTCAAGAAGACGGCGGCCAAAACGCCTGCCACCAAAACGCCGGCGGTGAAGAAGACCGCTGCGAAGAAGTCGGCCACGGCCACGCGCGCCGCGCCGAGGAAACCCACGGCGCCAGCGCCGCGTGCGACCGTGACCCGCGTGGTCGGCATCAAGAAGGCCCCGGCCAAGTCGCCGGCCGCGAAGAAAACGCCGGTGGCGCGCAAGACGGTGGCGAAGAAGGCTCCGGGACGGAAGGCAACTTCGCGCTCATGAAGCTGCTGCTGGTCGCTGTCGGCCAGCGCCAGCCGGCGTGGGCCGACACCGCCTACGCCGATTTCGCCAAACGTTTCCCGCCCGAGATGCGGCTCGAACTGAAAGCCGTCAAAGCCGCGCCGCGCGGCTCGAAGACGGCCGAGCAGTTGATGGCCGCCGAAGCCACCCGCATCGAAGCCGCGTTGCCACGCGGCGTGCGCCGAGTGGTGCTCGATGAACACGGGGAACGCGTGACCACCTTGGCCTTGTCGGCGCGTTTGCAGGCCTGGCAACGCGACGGGCGCGACGTGGCCTTGTTGATCGGCGGGCCCGATGGGCTCGATGCGACGCTCAAGGCCACGGGTGACGAAACCCTGCGCCTGTCGGAATTGACCCTGCCGCATGCCTTCGTTCGTGTGCTGCTCGCCGAAGCGCTGTACCGCGCCTGGACCGTGATGGTGAACCACCCGTACCACCGTGAGTGATTGCCATGAGTGAAGCCCCAACCGATGCCCCGTCGTTCATCTACCTCGCATCGCAAAGCCCGCGCCGGCGCCAGTTGCTCGACCAGATCGGCGTGCGCCACGAATTGCTGCTGCCGCGCGACGACGAAGACGCCGAGTCGCTCGAAGCCGAAAAGCCCGGTGAACTTGCGGCCGCTTACGTCGAGCGCGTGACCCGTGCGAAGCTCTGGGCCGCGCACCTGCGGCTGCGCAAGAGCGGTTTGCCCGATGCGCCGATTCTTTGCGCCGACACGACCGTGGTGCTCGGCCGGCGCATTCTCGGCAAACCGGTCGATGCGGCCGACGCGGCCCGAACGCTGCGCCTGCTTTCGGGCAAGACCCACCGTGTGATCACCGCCGTGGCGGTCGGCGCAGCGGGTGGCGAGTGGCGCGCCGCGAGCACCTCGCGCGTGCGCTTCGCGGTGGTGCCCGAGCACGTGATCGAGGCCTATGTGGCCAGTGGCGAGCCCTTCGGCAAGGCCGGCGCCTATGCGATCCAGAGCAGCGTGGCGGCGTGGATCGAGCGCATCGACGGCAGCCACTCCGGTATCATGGGTTTGCCCCTGTACGAGACGGCACAACTGCTGAAAAAAGCGGGCGTCGGCGGCTTCTGAACCGCAGCGAACGCCTGCCCCCCAAGAGACAGGCCCAGCGTCCCATGCAAGACATCCTCATCAACTGGGCACCCCAGGAAACACGCGTCGCCGTGGTCGAGAACGGCGCGGTGCAAGAGTTGCACGTCGAACGGGCGCTCGAACGCGGGCTGGTCGG
>JANYFX010000685.1 GCA_025359585.1 Rhizobacter sp.
CACCACCGCAGCCAGGGCCAGCAGCGTCAGCGTGTTCAGCGAGAAGCCGAACCACTGCATCGCCGCAAAGACGGGAACGATGGACAGCGGCAATGCCGCGGCCGCCACCAGCGTGGCACGCCAGTCGCGCAGAAACCACCACACCACCAGCACCGCCAGCAGCGCGCCTTCGAACAGCATGTCCATCGAGCCGCGGTATTGCTCGCGCGTGTAGTCCACCTTGTTGGCGATGGTCGTCACGACCAATCCCGGATGCGCATCGGTCAAGGTCTTGAGCGCGGCACTCACACCGTCGTCCAGCGCCACCTCGTCCTGCCCCAGCGCGCGGTAGACGTTGAACCCGACCACCGCGCGCCCGTCGAGCAACGCGGCCTGGGTGCGCTCCGCGTCGGTGTCGAGCACGCTGGCCAGCTCGTCCAGCCTGACCGTGCGTCCTTCGCCAAGCGCCACAGGAAAACTCGCAAGCTCCTGTGCCTGCCTGACCGTGGCGAGCACGCGCACCGCCTGCTCACCCTCGCCCACCTGGCCGCGCCCGCCCGACGACTGCTGCTGTGTACTGCGCAGCGCCTGCGACAGCGCAGACGGCGTGACCCCAAGCGCGGCCATGCGCGTGGGGTCGACCTCAACGCGCACTTCGCGCTCCGTGCCCCCCACACGTTCGACGCGTCCCACGCCCGTCACGCCCGCCAGCGTCTTGGTCACGGTCTCGTCGACAAACCACGACAGCGCCGACTCGTCCATCGCAGTCGAACTGATCGCAAAGGTCAGCACCGGGTCGTCGAAGGCGATCGGCGCCGAGACGCGTGGTGGATCGAGTGCGGCAGGCAGCTGCGAGCGGATGCGGTCGACGGCGTCCTTGACTTCGATCAGCGCATCGGAGCGGCTCTTGCCGATCTCGTATTTCGCACTGATCCTGACCGCACCGTCGACGATGGAGGTTTCGATGTGCTTGACGCCCTGCAAGCCGGCAATGGCGTCCTCGACCTTGCGCGCGACTTCGGTCTCGAGCTGCGCCGGCGCCGCGCCGGGCTGGCTCAAGTCGATGTGGACAGAGGGCAGCTGCAGGTCCGGCACGTACTGCACATGCAGTTGCCGCAGACCCCACAGTCCGGCGATGCACAGCAGCGCAAACAGCAAGATGGCCGGCTTCGGATTGCGCAAGGACCAGGTGGCGAAGTTCATGGAGTTCAGCCCTTCTTGTCGACAGTTGCAGCGGGAGTGATCAGGCGCACCGCATCGCCGTCGCCGAGAAAGCTGGCGCCCTCTTTGACGATGCGGTCGCTCTCTTTGAGGCCGTCCACGATCTCGACCTCGCTGCCGAGGCGCCGCCCCGTGACCACCGTCCTGATCCGCACGCTGACCACGCTGGAGGACTCGTCGAGCAGCGCGACCACGCTGCGCCCATCGCGAACGAGCACGCTTGTCGCCGGCACCACGCGGGCCGGCGCTGACGGCAATTCGATGCGTGCCGAGGCGAACATGCCGGGCCGGGCCGTGCTGCCGGCGTCGATATCGGCATACGCCGTGCCCAGGCGTGTCTGCGGGTTCATCCCCGGCGCGGTCTGCCGCATGTGCGCGACGGCGCTGCTGCCATCGGGCAAGCGCAACCGGGCGATCTGGCCAGGGCGTATCTGCGCGATCTGGGCTGCCGTCAACTCACCTCGCCACTCCAGGCGCTGGCGCCGGATCAAGCGGTACAGCTCCTGCCCCGCGGGCGACACAGCGCCCACCGAGACGCTCCTGGCCGACACCACGCCATCGTCGGGCGCCACGATCACGGCCTGTTTGATCTGCAGCCGCTTGCCGGCGAGCCGCGCTGCGCTGACGGCCATCTGGGCACGCGCTGTGTCGGCTTGCGTCCGGTACTGCAGCGCGTCTTGGTCGCTGATCGCGCCACCGCCCTCGAGCTGCTTCGCGCGCGCAGCGTCAGCATCGGCCCGAGCCGCTTGCGCCTGCGCTTGCGCCCACTCGGCGCGCAGCCCGGCTTCCTCGGACGCGAGGCTGTCCGTGTCGAAGCGGACGAGCACCGCACCACGCTTGACGACATCGCCGACGTTCGCGCCCAGGGCGATCACGCGCAAGCCACCGACCAGCGTGCCGATGCTGGCCTCTTCCCACGCGGCCACCGGCCCGCTGGCTTCGACGATGAGCGGCCAGGTCCGCAATTCAACGCGCGCGGCGACGACCGCCAGCGCCACCGGCCGGAGCTCTGCGTGGGAAGCCGTGCTTGCACCCTCGGCAAGGGCGGCGACGTGGGTGGTGGCGCCGACCACCGCAATAGCGAGGGTGATAAGCATCAACCAGGTCGGGGATCTCACACCGCGCATCAGAGTGCGATGCAGTTGATCGAGGATTCGTTGGGGCCGCATGATTCAAGTCTCCGGATCGTTGCGCGGGGACAGCAGCCCCTGGTTGCAGGTGGCGCGCACCAGACCTACCCAGGCTTGGGCCCGGTCCTTTGCGGCAAGAATCGCGTTGCTCTGCGCGCGGCTGTACTGGCGCCGCGCGTCTTCCAGAACAAGTAGCGTCGTCGCGCCGCTGCGCCACTGGACTTCGGCGATGCGCAGTGCCAGCAGCGCCGCCCGCAGGGCCTGCTGCGTCGGCTCCGCGCGCGCCTGCGCAGCGTTGCTGGCGACGAGCGCGTTCTCGATGTCCTGGGCGCTGGCCCGGACAACGGCCACGACCTTCGCTGCCGATTCGCGGTAGCGGGCCTCGGCGCCATCGATCTGCGATTCGGCAGCGCCGCCGTCGACGATGGCGCCTGCCAGACTCGGACCGACAGCCCAGGTCGAGAAGTTGAGGGCCTGACCGCCGACGCGCAGCCATTGCCCAGTCAGCAGGGCGCCGAGATTCAGGCGCGGATAGCGGCTGGCGCGTGCGGCAGCGATGTCGGACCAGGTGGCCTCGGCCTCACGCTGCGCCGCTACGACGCTGGGGTGCGATGCCAGCACCGCCGCGGGTAGTGCGACCTGCACATTGGGCATTTCGGGGAGGACCACGCCGCCCTCGAACCCCATCGGCGGATCGCATGACTTTGCAGTCGGCTCGCCTGTCAAGGTGCAGGCTGCCACACCGACTTGCGGTGGCGCAGACAGCTGCTCGCGAACACGATCGGCCTGCAGTCCCGTCAGGGCGACCAGGGCGTTGACGTCGAGGCGGCAGCCCTGCCCTTGAGCGATGGCATCGGTGCGGGTGATGGCGACATCGCTCATGGCCCGGGCCGCGTCAGCTGCGGTCGCCATGCCGACGGCCACACGTCGGCTTACCAACGCCTCGGTGGCTTCCCGAGATGTGACTTCCCACTCCCGGGCGCGCAACGCAAAGTCGCAGGCACGCCAGTCCACCACCCGGCCGACGACCTGCGCGACGAGTGCCACCTGCGTGCTCTGCGCGTCGGCGCTGCGCGCGTCGAGTCGCAGTTGCGCAGCTTCGCGGCCGGCGCGAATTCGGCCGACGAGGTCGAGCTCCCAGTTGAAACTCAGGCCCAGCGTGCCCACGGATCCCACCTGGGTGCTGCTGCTGTTGCTGGCGACCTGGCCGCTGCCGCGAGTCAATGATGCGTTGCCGCTCACCGTGGCGCTGCCCACCGCGCGTGCCCCGCCCACTGCGGCCTGCGCGGCGTCGATGCGGGCCAAGGCTTGTGCCAGGTCGGGGCTGTTGGCGAGCGCCGTGGCGACCAGCGAATCGACTGCGGGGTCGTGCAATTGCAGCCACCAGCGTTCATCCACAACGGCCCGGAAATTCGCGGGCGTTGGAGCTACGCTTTGAGCGTCCCACGTTGGCACCGCGGCCAGGGGCGCGGCGCGGTAGGGCAGCTGTTGGCAGGCGCAGAGTACGAGTGTTGCCGCGACGGGCGCACTCCATCGAGCGCGGTGCCGGCCGCGTGC
>JANYFX010000686.1 GCA_025359585.1 Rhizobacter sp.
TCACGGCAGTAGGCGAACACCGCGTCGCCCACCGCTTCGCCCGCGCTCATGATCGCGCGCAAGCGCAGGTCATAGCGCGTGCGTGGCAGCGGCACCGTTTTCATCATCGCCTTCAGCGCCGTCGGGAACAGGAAGGTGTGCGTGACGCGGTAACGCTGGATCAGCTCGAACGCGGTCTCGGCGAAGAAGCGGCCCTGGTAGGCGACGATCTCGCAGCCGAAGTAGAGCGTGGGCAGCAGCGCGTCCATCAACCCGCCTGTCCAGGCCCAGTCGGCGGGCGACCAGAACACGGCCGTGTCGCTGGCCCAGTGCGGGCCTGGTTCGGCAACGCGCGGAAACCAGTTCTGGCTCGCGACGAAGCCGCTCAGGTTGCCGAGCAGCGCGCGGTGCGGAATCAGCGCGCCTTTCGGCGGGCCGGTGGTGCCGCTGGTGTAGATCAACACGGCCGCGTCGTCGGCCCGCGTGTCGACCGGTGTGAACGTGCTGGCTTCGCCTTCGAGCGCAGCGCGCCAGTCGACGTCGCCCTGCCCTTGCGCGCCGCCGACCGCGACGATGGTCTTCAAGCCCGCGCACAGCGGCCGCGCGGCCAGCAGGTTGGAGATGCCACTTTCGTCGGCGATCGCCAGGCGCGTGCCGCTGTCGTTCAGCCTGTATTCCAGCGCCTCCGGCCCGAACAGCATCGACAAGGGCATGCCGACCGCGCCGAGCCGGTACAGCGCGATGTGCGCCACGGCGGTTTCGAAACGCTGCGGCATCACGATGGCGACGCGGTCGCCGCGCGCCACGCCGAGCCGCCTCAGCGCATGGGCCAGGCGGTTGGCGCTGTGGTGCAGGTCGGCATAGCTGTGGCGCGAGGTGCTGCCGTTCTCGTGCTCATAGCGGATCGCGATCTTTCGCGGTGTGTCGCGGGCCCAGCGCGCGCAGCAGACTTCGGCGATGTTGAACGGCTCGGGCACGTGCCAGCGAAAGCCGGCGTGCAGCGCGGCGTAGTCGTCGGGTACGCCGCTCGAGGACACCTCACTCCGCCTTGGCCATCGCCCGCAATTCGTCGCCGGTGGTGCGGCAGATGCGCCACTCGGGCATCACGGTCGCACCCATCTTTTCGTAGACCGTGATCGCGCTCGTGTTCCAGTCGAGCACGCTCCACTCGAAGCGGCCGCAGTCGCGATCCACCGCCACGGCCGCCAGCCGCTTGAGCAGCGCCTTGCCGATGCCGTGGCCGCGGTGCTCGGGCTTCACGTACAGGTCTTCGAGGTAAAGCCCGGGCTGGGCCAGGAAGGTCGAGAAGTTGGTGAAGTACAAAGCGAAAGCGACGACCTCGCCATCCCGCTCGGCCACGATCGCTTCGGCCGCCGGTTTTTCGCCGAACAACTGCGGCCGCAGCTTCTCGGGCGTGACCTGCACCAGGTGCGTGAGCTGCTCGAACTCGGCCAGGTCGCGGATCAGTTGCACGATGGCGCTCACGTCGCCGAGGACGGCGGCACGCAGCGTGAAGGTGGGGGCAGCGGGGTTCATGGGTGGATTCTCGCACCGGGCTGTGGTGTCGCCGCATCGACAGCCAAAGCTTGTGCCGCCGCGTACAGTGCAGCGCATGAGTCTCGACGCCTACCCCGTTCGCCGCCCCGGCCGCAGCCGTTTCATCGACGTTCGCGGCCTGCGTTACCACGTGCTCGAATGGGGCGATGCGTCTCTCGTGAGCGCCGAGCGCCCGCCGCTTGTGATGTTGCATGGCTGGATGGACGTGGCCGCGTCGTTCCAGTTCGTCGTCGATGCGCTGAGCAGCGATCGTCATGTGATCGCGCTCGACTGGCGCGGCTTCGGCCTGACCGAAAGCCCCGGCGCGGACACCTACTGGATGCCCGACTACCTGGGCGACCTCGACGCCGCGCTCGACCAGCTCGTCTTCGCCGATGGCGCGGCCGACCGCAAGATCGACCTGCTCGGCCACAGCATGGGCGGCAACGTGGTGATGTTGTACGCCGGCGTGCGGCCCGAGCGCATCCGCCGGCTGGTCAACCTCGAAGGTTTCGGCATGCCACGCACCAAGCCCACGCAAGCGCCGAAGCGCTTGCTTCAGTGGCTCGACGAGCTGAAGGAACCCGCGCTGATGCGCGACTACGCCAGCGTCGAAGAAGTGGCCGAGCGCCTGCGCAAGACCAACCCGTTGCTGTCGCCGCAGCGCGCGTCCTGGCTCGCACCGCACTGGTCGCGCCAGCGGGAAAGCATCGATGGGCAACCGGGCCGCTGGGAAATCCTCGGCGACCCGGCGCACAAACGCATCAACCCGCACCTGTACCAGCGTGACGAGGTGCTGGAATGCTGGAAGCTGATCACAGCGAAGCTGATGTGGGTCGAAGGCGACCAGACCGACATCGCCAAGTGGTGGGGCACCCGCTTCACGAAAGAAGAATTCCACGAGCGCCTGAGCGTGGTGGCGAACGTGGAAAAGCACGTGCTCGGCCCGGCCGGCCACATGCTGCACCACGACCAGCCGGAAGAACTGGCGCGCCGCCTGGAAGCGTTTCTTTCGGGTCAGTGACCGCCAGCTTCAGCGGGTTCGGGCCGCGTGCGAAAATCGCGCGCTTCACATACCGCCAGACCCACTGAAAGCACCCCATGGACGTCGAACACATCAATGCCATCGGCAACTCGCTCGCCGACCTGACCCGGCGCACCCAAGAACTCCGGGGGTATCTTTGACTACGATCGCAAATCTCTGCGATTGAACGAAGTCAACGCCGCCCTCGAGAACCCGAAGGTCTGGGACGAACCGAAACGCGCGCAGGAACTGGGGCGCGAAAAGCGCACGCTGGAAAACGTGGTCGAGACCGTCGACCACCTGACGAGCAACCTGTCTGACAACACCGAGCTCTACGACATGGCCAAGGCCGAAGGTGACTTCGACAGCCTGGGCGCGATCGAGGCCGAGGCCGCGAAACTGAACGAGACCGTCGAGCAGCTCGAATTCCGCCGCATGTTCAACAAGCCGGAAGACCCGCTGAACTGCTTCATCGACATCCAGGCCGGCGCCGGCGGCACCGAAGCCTGCGACTGGGCCGGCA
>JANYFX010000721.1 GCA_025359585.1 Rhizobacter sp.
TTCGGCATCGGTGGCACGAACGCCCACGCGGTCCTCGAAGAAGCGCCGCTGCAGCCCGCGCTGGCGGTCGCACGCGAGTCGCAGCTGATCGTGCTGTCGGCACGCGGCGAGGCGGCGCTGGACGCTGCCTGCGCGCGCCTCGCGGCCCATCTCGAAGCGCACCCTGAACAGCCGCTGGCCGACGTGGCCTTCACACTGCAGACCGGTCGGCAAGCGTTTGCACAGCGCCGGGCGTTCGTCGCGACCGACAGCGCCGCGGCCGTCGCCGCGCTGCGCGAACCACAGCGTGTGCCGGTGCTCGGCGGCCGCCACGAAGGCGGCGCACGGCCGGTCGCCTTCCTCTTCAGCGGCCAGGGCAGCCAGCATGCCGGCATGGGCCGCGGCCTCTACGCCACCGAGCCGGTCTACCGCGAGATGGTCGACCGCTGCGCGGCGATCCTGCAGCCGCTGATCGGCACCGACATCCGCAGCCTGCTGCACGCCGACGACGGCGACGCGGCACTGGCCGAAACACGCATCACGCAGCCGGCGCTCTTCGTCACCGAGGTCGCGCTCGCCACGCTCTGGCAGCACTGGGGCGTGGTGCCGCAGGCCATGCTCGGCCACAGCCTCGGCGAGTACGTCGCGGCGCACCTGGCCGGCGTCATGTCGCTGGAAGACGCGCTGACCGTCGTTGCCGCGCGTGGACGATTGATGCAGCAACAGGCGCCCGGCACGATGGCCGCGGTCCATCTCGGCGCCGGCGAGTTGAAACGCTGGCTGGTCGATGGCGTCGAACTCGCCGCCGTCAACGCGCCCGGGCTCAGCACCGTGTCGGGCCCGGCGCCGGCGGTCGGGGCGCTGCTCGCACGGCTCGCCGATGCGGGCGTCGAGGCGCGTGCGCTGCACACCTCGCATGCGTTCCACTCGGCGATGATGGAGCCGGCGCTCGCGCCGTTCATCGCGGTGCTCGAAAGCGTCACGCTCGCGGCACCGACGCGGCCCTTCGTCTCCAACCTCAGCGGCACCTGGATCACGCCACAGCAGGCCACCTCGCCGGCCTACTGGGCCGAGCACCTGCGCGGCGCGGTGCAGTTCGAAGCCGGGTTGCGCACCCTCGCGGCCGACCCGGCATTGCAGTTCGTCGAGGTCGGGCCGGGCCAAACGCTGGCCTCGCTCGCGCGGCTGAACCTCGGCGCCGGCGGCGCGCAACGCGTCGTCGCGTCGATGCGCCGCGCCACCGAAACGCGCGCCGACACGGCCGGCCTGCTCGAGGCCGCCGGCCGCCTCTGGCTTGCCGGCTGTGCGATCGCCTGGCAGCCCCTGAACGGCCCGCCGCGCCGACGTGTGCCGCTGCCCACCTACCCCTTCGAGCGCAAGCGCCATGCGATCGAGCCGACCGACGCGGCACCGGCCGGAGCCAGCGCAGCGTCACCCGACGCCGTGCGGCGTTCGAGCCGCGTCGAAGACTGGTTCTATGCGCCGGTCTGGGCCCGCGACGACAGTGCCCCCGGGGTGCTGGGCACCGGCCGCTGGCTCGTGCTCGGCGACGACACCGTCAACACGCAACAACTGAACACGGCGCTGAGCGCGCGGGGCTTCGAGCCGCTGCTCGTCGATCGTTCGCGCCGCGCCGATCTGGCGGCGCTGCTGCGCGAGCTTCCATCGGGGCCTGCGCTGCGCGGCGTGATCAACCTCTGGAGCCTGCCGGGGCCGGCGGCGCTGGGGGCAGCCGACAGCTACACACTGCTCGTGGCAGTGTCCGCCGCGCTGCCCTCGGGTTCGCCCGAGGCGCCGATGCGCATCCTGCACTGCACTGCCGGCGCCGAATCGGTGCTCGGCGAACCGGTTCATGAACCACAAGCCGCGCTCGCCGTCGGGCCGGTGCTGGTGCTGCCCACCGAGATGCCGGGGCTTCAGCTCCGAAGCGTCGACCTGGCCGCCGGCACCTTCGATGCCGATGCCATTGCCACCGAGGCAGCACTCGGCGGCACCGAGCCGCAGGTCGCACGCCGTGCGGGCCTGCGCTGGGTGCGCCGCCACGACCGCGTCCACTTGCCAGCGGTCGAAGCGCAGGCCTTGCCGTTTCCGGCCCAGGGCTGCTGCCTCATCACCGGCGGCCTCGGTGGCATGGGCCTGGCGATCGCCCGCTGGCTCGGCCAGACCCTGGGCGCACGGCTGCTGCTGACGGCACGCAGCGCGCTGCCGCCCCGCGACGACTGGGATGCCTGGCTGGAAGCGCACCCTGCCGACGAACGGAGCGCCGCGGCGATCACGACGATCCGCGACATCGAGGCGGCCGGCGGCGCGGTGCTCGTCGCGCAGGCCGACGCCGCCGACGAAGTGGCGATGGCCTCCGCCCTCAGCGCAGCACGGCAGCGTTTTGGGGCGCTGCACGCGGTGATCCATGCCGCCGGTGTCTCGGGCCGCGGTGGCATCGCGTTGCGCGCGGCACCGCAAGACGCCGCTGCGGTGTTCGAGCCGAAAGCCGGGGGCCTCGCGGTGCTGGTGCGGCTGCTCGGCGCCGAGCCGCTGCGCTTCGTCGCACTGATGAGTTCCATCAACGCCGTGGTCGGCGCGCCCGGCGCCTGCGACTACGCTTCCGCCAATGCCGTGCTCGACGCCTTTGCCGAAAGCACCCAGCGCCCTGCGGCCTGGGAGCGGGTGGTGGCGATCAACTGGGGCGCCTGGCGCGAGGTCGGCATGGCGGCGAAGCTGCAGGTGCCCGAGACCATGCGCAGCCACTGGCAAGCGCACCTCGCCGGCGCGATCGCACCCGAGGCCGGCGTCGAGGCTTTCGCGCGCGTGCTGGCATCGGGGCGACGGCGCGTCGTCGTCGACACCTACGACCTGGTGCGCAGCGGTGAATTGCTGCGCCGGCCTGTGCTCACCGCAGCCACGCCCGACACCACGACGGCCGACGCACCCCAGCACGCGGCCGCATCGGCAGCGGCAGGCAGCACGCGCCCCGCGCTGTCCAGCGCCCATGTGGCGCCGGGCACCGACACCGAACGCCGCATCGTCGCGATCTGGGGCGAACTGCTGGGCGTGGAAGGCATCGGCATCCACGACGACTTCTTCGAGCTCGGCGGTCACTCGCTGATGGCCACCCGGGTGCTCTCGCGCATCGGCGAATCGCTCGGGGTGCGGCTCGCATTGCGCGACATCTTCGACGCACCGACGGTGCATGGCCTCGCCGCATGCGTGTCGGCCGGCTCACAGGCCGGCGCTGCACGGACTGCCGAGGACGACCGCGAGGAGTTGGAGTTTTGAGCGCCCGCCTGCTCGCCGAACTCGAAGCGCTGGGCGTGCGGCTCAGGGCCGACAACGGGCGCCTGCGCGTGAACGCTGCCGCGGGCGCGCTGACCGACGATCTGAGGGCCCGCATCGGCGAGGCCAAGCCGGAGTTGCTCACGCTGCTGGCCGCGCGGCGCGCCGGCCCCGAAGGTGAGTACCCGGTCTCGTTCGCGCAGCGCCGACTCTGGTTTCTCGACCAGCTCGAACCCGGCAACAGCGCCTACAACCTCGGTGCCGTGCACACGATCCGCGCGGCGATCGACACGGCGGCGATGGAGGCGGCGATCGACGACATCCGGCAGCGCCAGCCGGCCCTGCGCACCGTGTTCCGCGTCGTCGATGGCGAGCCCTTGCAGGTGGTGCTGCCGCATGCGCCGCAAACGCTCGCCGTCGTCGACCTGTCCGGGCTCGACGCGGCGCAGCGTGACGACGAACGCCGCCGCCTGACACGCGAAGAAGCCGCGAAACCTTTCGAGCTGGCCACCGGGCCGCTGTTTCGCGCCACGCTGCTTCGGCTGGGCGCCGAAGGCCACGAACTGCTGTTCACCTTGCACCACATCGTGTGCGACGGCTGGTCGCTCGGCATCTTCCTCGCCGACCTGCACGTGGCCTACGAGGCCCGCGCGGCCGGTCGCGCGCCGGCATTCGAGCCGCTCGCGCTGTACTTCGGCGAACACGCCGCGCGCGAACGCGCGACCCTCTCCGGCGCCACGCTCGACACGTTGATCGGCTATTGGCGCGGGCGGCTCGCAAGCGCTTCACCAGTGCTGGAGCTGCCCACCGACCGGCCTCGGCCACACCAGCGCGGCTTCGGCGGTGCGGCGCTCGAGTTCACGCTTCCGCCCGACGTGTCCGACGCCCTGCGCGCGCTGGCGCGCCAGGAACGCGCGACGCTCTACATGACGCTGCTCGCGGTCTTCAAGGTGCTGCTGTTCCGCTGCAGCGGCCAGGCCGACATCGTGATCGGCACGCCGGTGGCGAACCGCCACGCGAGCGGGGCCGAGAACGTCATCGGCATGTTCGTCGGCACACTGCCGATCCGCAGCGACCTGAGCCCGGAGCTGCGCTTTCGCGAGCTGCTCGCGCAGATTCGCGACAACGTGCTCGACGCCCAGGCCCATGCCGCGTTGCCCTTCGAGAAGATCGTCGACGAGCTGCAGCCCGAGCGCAACCTCGCGTGGTCGCCCGTCTACCAGGTGATCTTCACGCTGCAGAACGCGCCGCTCGCCTCGGAGTTCTCGGTCACCACGGTGGCCACGATGGTCGACCTGTCTCTCTTCATGTGGGACGATCCGGGCCCGCTTCGCGGCACGCTGGAGTACAACACCGCGCTGTTCGACGCCTCGACCGCGGAGCGCTGGCGCGACCACTTCGTCACGCTCGCCGGCCACGCGGTCGCCACACCCGACGCTGCGATCGGCCGGCTGCCGATGCTGACCGCCACGCAGCGAACCCGGCTGCTCGACGGCCAGAACGCCACGACCCGGCCATACCCGCGCGACGAAGGCCTGCCAGCGCTGTTCGACGCCGTGGTGCGGCGCTCGCCGCACGCGGTCGCCGTCGAGAGCACCGAGCCCGACGCCGAGGCCGTGCCGATCGCGCAGCTCAGCTACGCCGACCTGGCGCGCGCTTCGGGCGCGCTGGAACGGCGTCTGCGCGAGCACGGCGTGCAGGCGGGCGACCGTGTCGGCCTGTACCTCGAGCGCTCGGTCGCCGCCATGGTCGCGCTGCTGGCGATCGTGAAGACCGGTGCCGCCTACGTGCCGGTGGACAGCGGCGACCCGCCGGTCCGCACCGGCCAAATCCTGCACGATGCCGAAGTGCGCCTCGTGCTGACCCAGCGCTCGCTGGCCGGGCGGCTGCGCGACGCCGGCTTCCGCACCCTCCTGATAGAAGACGCGTGGCCGGGTGTCGACTCGGACGACGACACCTCGTCACCGTGGGTTCCGTCGAGCGCGCTGGCCTATGTGATGTTCACCTCGGGCACCACCGGCTCGCCCAAGGGCGTGTGCGTGACGCACCGCAACGTGGCACGGCTGGTGTGCAACACCGATGTGGCGCAACTCGGGCCCGACGAAACGCTGCTGCAACTGGCGCCGCTGGCCTTCGACGCTTCGACCTTCGAGATCTGGGGCGCGCTGTTGAACGGTGGCCGACTTGTCGTGCACCCGCGCAACGTGCCCACTGCAGCCGAGCTCGCGCAGGTGCTGCGGAGCCATCACATCTCGACGCTGTGGCTCACCGCAGGCTTCTTCCACCACATCGTCGAGAACGAGCTGCCCGCGCTCGCCGGGGTGCGCCAGGTGCTGGCCGGCGGCGACGTGCTGTCGGTCTCGCACGTTCAGCGGCTGCTCGATGCGAAGACCGGCGGCGTGGTGATCAACGGCTACGGCCCGACCGAGAACACCACCTTCACCTGCTGCCACCGCATGGCACCCGGCGATCGGCTCGCCGACACCGTGCCGATCGGCCGGCCGATCGCCAACACGCGCGTGTACATCCTCGACGTGCTGGGCGAACCGGTGCCGACCGGCGTGCGCGGC
>JANYFX010000738.1 GCA_025359585.1 Rhizobacter sp.
CGTTGCCGAACGCATCGGCTTCTTCGCGACCACCGTCTAGGTCGGCGCTGTGCCCGACCCGGGCGCCAACAACCCCTAGAGTTTGGAGCTGCCGCTGGGCAGCGTGTCGGCGAAGCCGATCAGGCGCGACCACGCGCTGTCCGGTTTCGAGGGGGTCGGGGGCTGCGGCACCGTCGACGTGGCAGCGCGCCGGTGTGCCAGCAGTTCCTGGTCCGACACCGGACGCGTCTCGCCGAACAGCGAGGGCTTGAACGCGACCTCGCGCTCGCGGTCGTCGCTGGCCCACAGCAGCAGTGCGCGCGCCGACATCGGCTTGGCGAACAGGAAGCCCTGCAACTCGTCGCAGCCCATCTGGATCAGCACGTCGCGCTGGCGTTCGGTCTCCACGCCCTCGGCAACCACCTTCAGGCCGAGTGCCTGCGCGAGCTTGACGACCGCGTCGACCACCGCGCGTGCGTCGGCGCTGGTTTCCAGGTCGAGCACGAAGCTGCGGTCGATCTTCAGCTCCTGGGCCGGCAGCTTGCGCAGATACGACAGGCTCGAATAGCCGGTGCCGAAGTCGTCGATCGAGATGTGCACGCCCACGGCCGCGAGCCGCTCGAAGATCTTCATCGTGGCCTGCGGGTCTTCCATCGCCACCGACTCGGTGATCTCGCAAGTCAGCAACATCGGGTTGATCTGGTGCCGCGCCAGCGCATCGGCAATGCGCTCGGGCAGATCGGGGTGGCGCAGCTGGTGCACCGAGAGGTTGATCGCCACGCGCATGCGCAGGCCTTCGTCGCGCCACACACGCGCCTGGCGGCAGGCTTCGTCGATGACCCAGTTGCCCAGGGCGGCGATCAGGCCGTAACGCTCGGCGATCGGAATGAACACCGCAGGGCTGACCATGCCGCGCTGCGGGTGGTGCCAGCGCATCAGCGCTTCGGCACCGGTGATCTCGCCGCTGGGCGCGTGAATCTTCGGCTGGTAGTAGAGCTCCAGCTGCTGCTTGGCCAGCGCCATGCGCAGATCGCGCAGCAGATCGAGCTGCTCGCCCACGCCCGTCAGCATCTGCTGCTCGAAGAAGGCATAGGTCGCACCACCGCTGCGCTTGACGGCGCGGGCCGCCGCATCGGCATGCAGCATCGCGGTGGTGTGGCCGCCGTGCTGCGGGTAGAGCACCACGCCGACCGAACACGAGACCACGGCCTGGCGCCCTTCCAGCTCGCACGGGTCGGCCATCGCGACCAACACACGCTGGGCCATCTTCGCGGCGCCGTCCTTGTGGGCGTCGCGCACCATCAGCAGCACGAACTCGTCGCCACCGACGCGCGCCACCAAGTCGCCCGAACGCGCCAGCCCCTGCAGCCGCTGCGCGATCTCCTGCAGCGCCAGGTCACCGACGCGTCGGCCGAACGAGTCGTTGATCGGCTTGAAGCCGTCGAGCGCCACGAACAGCAGCGCCAGCGGCATGCCCTTGCGGTCGGCCTGCGATGCAGCAGCTTCGAGCTGCTGGTCGAACGACATGCGGTTCGGCAATGCGGTGAGCGTGTCGGTGCGCGCCGCTTCGTCGATGCGGCCGATGGCGCGGTGCAGCGCCTTGTTCATGCGCGCTTCGATGACCGACAACAACAGCAGCAGCAACAGCAGCGCCGCCGTGCCCACCGATGCGAGCAGGGCCAGCGTGCCATTGCTGGCGGTGCTGAAATGGTTCAAGGAGACAGCGTCGAACGGCACCCGCGCGGCCAGCGTGCTCATCACGTGCGACGCGCTCAGGGCCAGCCCCAACAACAAGGCGGCCACGAGCTGCCGGGCCACCCGCCCGAAACGGGTCTTGAGGTACAGGCTCAGTCCGAGCGCCAGCATGCCGCCGAGCGCGGCACACCCAGCAACGCCGGCAGCCCACAGGGGGTGCCATGCCAGCGCGGGCGAGATGCGCATGCCGACAAAACACACGGCCAGCGTCGCGAGCACCCCGGCACCCAACACGGAGCCCGCCACCCCGAGTCGGGCCAGGCTGGGTGCGCGCACCACGCCGATCCGCAACGCCAGGCCGCAGGCCAGCACCGCCACGGCCCAGGCGGCCAACGCGACGAAGCCGCCGTAGCCGATGCCGAAGGGCAGCACATCGCCCGCCAGGCCGATGAAATGGATCGACCAGAGCCCCGTGCCCAGCGCCAGCGCGCTGCCGGCCAGCCACCACCGGCCGACCCAGCCACAGGCAGCCGGGACGCGGCGCGCCATGTCGAGCGTGACATAGCCGGTAAGGCAAGCCATCAGCAAGACCGCGACCCGCAGGCCGGGGTCAATTGCCCATGCAATGAATTCTTCCGATTCCATGTCGCCTCTCGGGCCGCACGCCCCGTTACTTGCACGGTTATCGGCCAACGGGGAAGCGACTTGAAGCGACGCGACAGCTCAGTGCAGAAAGCCGATCCCGCGCTGGTTCCGCACTTCGGGTTTGACGCGGTGCTCGGCTTCGAGCTGCGACAGGAATTCGTCGGGCTCGAAACTTTCGCCCAGCACGTCGCACTGCCGTTTGACCGAGGCGAAGTCGCCCGGCGCGAGCGAGCCGAGCTGCATCAGCCGGCTCGACTGCTCGGCGGTGAGAAGCGAAGCGTCACCGCCCAGCGCTTCGGCCACGAACATGCGCTCGCGCTGATCGGCCGTCAGCGGCTTGAACTGGATCTTGAAGGTGAAGCGCCGCAGCGCCGCTTCGTCCAGTTCCTGGAACAGGTTGGTGGTGCAGATGAACACGCCTGAAAACCGCTCCATGCCCTGCAGCATTTCGTTGACTTCGCTGATCTCGTAGCTGCGCTCGGCCAAACGCCGGCTGCGCAGAAAACTGTCGGCCTCGTCCAGCAGCAGCACGGCGTTCTCGGTCTGCGCTTCGTCGAACATCTTCGCCATGTTCTGTTCGGTTTCGCCGACGAACTTGCTCATGATGTCGCTGGCCTGGCGGACCATCAGCGGGCGCTGCAATTCGTGCGCGATGTGCTCCGCAAGAGCCGTCTTGCCGGTGCCGGGCGGGCCATAGAAACACAGCGTGCCGTAGGTCTTGCGGCGCAAGGCCTCGACGATCTTCGGCACCTCGAAACGCGATTCGGTGTTGACCAGGCCGAGGTCGTAGTTCGTCACCACACGGCGCACGCCGCGCTCGGTGCTCGTGTTGCCGAGCGCCTTGTCGGCGTTGCCGAGCTGGCGTTCGATCAGCGCCTCCAGGCCGGTGCCGTCACCTGCGAGTTTGGCGAACCGGACCGCCGTGCGGATCTGCGCCGGCGTCAGGCCCTTGCGCTCGGCCAGGCGCTTCGCAAAACCTTCGCCCACATCGACACCCGCGAGCGCACGCCCGACCAGGCTCTCGCGCGCGCCGGGTGGCGGGCTCTTCAGTTCGAGGTGGTACTGGAAGCGGCGCCGGAACGCCGGGTCGATCTGCTCGATGCGATTGGTGACCCAGATCACCGGCACCGGGTTGGTTTCGAGAATCTGGTTCACCCAGGCCTTGCCGCTGACGCTGCCGCTGAGCGCGCCGTCGCCGGTGTCCATGCGTGCCATCAGCTGCGCCGCGTCGGTCGAGATCGGCGGGAACACGTCTTCGACTTCGTCGAACAGCAGCGCGACCGTGGGGCTGCCTTTCAGGAACACCTGGCTGATCTGCAGCGAGCGGTAACGGTCGCGCCCGCTGAGCGAGTTG
>JANYFX010000755.1 GCA_025359585.1 Rhizobacter sp.
GGAGAAAGCGCCAGGATTTCGGCCGCGCGGCCTACCTTGCTCTTGATCTCGGCATCGCTCTGCTTGGCCAGTTCGAGCGAGAACGCCATGTTCTGGCGCACCGTCATGTGCGGGTACAGCGCGTAGTTCTGGAACACCATCGCGATGTCGCGTTCCTTCGGCTGCAAATCGTTCACACGCCGGTTGCCGATGCGGATCTCGCCGCCGTTGATCTGCTCCAGCCCCGCGATCATGCGCAGCAGCGTGCTCTTGCCGCAGCCCGAGGGGCCGACCAATACGGTGAAGGAGCCGTCGTCGATGTCGATGTCGACACCGTGCAGGATCGGCACCGCACCGAAACTTTTCTTGACCGCCTGAATGGTGACGCTGGCCATGCCTTTGGATCCTGAAATGAGTGCGGGCTTCGACCGGCCGCCGCATGGCGGCAATCCGGTACAACACCGCTGTGCGGCGCGAGTATCGGCATTGCAGCGCCCCACCGCCATCAGGACAAACCGTTAGAACAAAACCCTTGGCTGCGCCGGGACACTATTTGTATGATGACCAGATAACCATGCTGCATTCGCCCTCCGCCTCTCCGGCCTCGTCGCCGGCCCCGATCCGGCTCGTCAGCGAGCGCCTGTCGGACCGCCTGGCCGGGCTGCTCGGCGCGCAGATCGAGTCGGGCGCGCTGCGCCCCGGCGACCGCCTGCCCACCGAACAGCAGCTCGCGTTCGCCCACGGCGTTTCGCGCACCGTGGTGCGCGAAGCCGTGCACCAGCTCAAGTCGCGCGAACTCGTGCACTCGCGCCAGGGTTCAGGCGTGTTCGTGGCGCTGCCGCCGCCGAACCAGGCGCTGGCCTTCGACCCGAGCGTGCTCGAGTCGGTGCAGGCGGTGGTGCACGTGGTCGAGGTGAGGCGCGTGCTCGAAGGCGAGATCGCCGCGCTGGCCGCCGAGCGCGCCACGCGCGCACAGGTGGCCGGTCTGCGGCGCGCGCTCAAAGCCATCGACGAAGCCGCAGCAGCCGGCCGCGACGGGGTGGACGAAGACCTGGCCTTTCACCGCAGCATCGGTGAGGTCACCGGCAACCCGCAGTTCAGCCTCTTGATCGGCTTTCTCGAACAGTACCTGCGCGCCGGCATGCGCATCACACGTGCCAACGAAGCACGGCGCCAGGACTTCATGGACGCGGTGCGCATCGAACACGGCGCGATCGTCGACGCGATCGCTGCGCGCGACCCGGCGCGCGCCCGGCGCTGCGCCACCGGGCACCTGGTGCACGGCGAGCGGCGGCTCGTCGAAGGCGGCGTGATCCCTGGCGCGGGGCGCCGTGCCGCGCCGAAGCGTGCTCCTGCGGCGCCCCGGAAGAAACGCGCGGCCCCACGATGAGCATCGACGCCCTGCGCACCGAAATCTGCCGCGTCGGCCATTCGCTGTTCGAGCGCGGGTATGTGCACGCGAGTGCCGGCAACATCAGCGTGCGGCTGGCCGAAGGCCGCGGCTTTCTGATCACGCCGACCGATGCCTGCCTCGGCTTTCTGCAACCGCACACGCTGGCGCACGTGAACGCCGAAGGCACACAGCTGAGCGGCGAGCGCGCGAGCAAAACGCTGGCGTTGCACCAGCGCATCTACGCCGCCGAACCCGAGGCACATTGCGTGATCCACACCCACGCGACGCAGCTCGTTGCGCTCACGCTCGCCGGTGTCTGGCGCGCCGACGACATCGTGCCTCCGATCACGCCGTACTTCGTGATGAAGGTCGGCCACGTGCCCTTGATTCCGTACCACCGGCCCGGCGACCGGGCGGCGGCCGATGCGGTGGCCGCCGCGATCGTGGCGGCGCGTGCACGCGGCGTGCCGATCCGCGCGGTCATGCTGGAGAGGCTCGGTCCGAACGTCTGGCACGACTCACCCGCGAGTGCGATGGCCGTGCTCGAAGAACTCGAAGAAACCGCGCGGCTCTGGCTGATGACGGGCCGCAGCGCATCTCCCCTGACCGAAGCGCAGATCGACGATCTGCGCCGAACTTTCGGCGCGCGCTGGTGAGCCCGCGCCGCATTCATTCACACGAAGGAGTCACCCCATGAAACTGCTCATCACCGGCGGCGGAGGTTTTCTCGGCGATCGCCTCGCCCGCACGCTGCTGGCGCGCGGCACGCTCGCCGGCCGAACCATCACGCAAGTGGTGCTGACCGACATCGCCCCGCCCCGCCCCGACCTGCTCGCCGACGCGCGTGTGCAGGCCCGCACCGGGCCGCTGCTGACGCACACCGACGCGCTGCGCAACGAGCCTTTCGACGGCGTGTTCCACCTCGCGTCCGCGGTGTCGGGCGAGTGCGAAGCCGACTTCGATCTCGGCCTGCGCTCCAACCTCGACAGCACCCGCGCCTTGCTCGACGCACTGCGCTTGAATGTGAACGCCGGTGGCAAGCCGGCGCGTGTCGTGTTCTCGAGCTCGGTCGCGGTCTTCGGCCCCGACCCGGCCGTACAGCTGCCGAGCGTGGTCGCCGACGACACGCTGCCCGCACCGCAAACTTCCTACGGCACGCAGAAGCTGATCTGCGAACACCTGGTGGCCGACTACACACGCAAGGGTTACATCGACGGCCGTGCTGCGCGTTTGATGACGGTGACGGTTCGCCCCGGCAAGCCGAACGGCGCGGCCTCGTCGTTCTTCAGCGGCATCATCCGCGAGCCGCTCGCCGGGGTGGAGTCGATCTGCCCGGTGGACGCGGGCGTCTCGCACCCGGTGTCGTCGCCGACGCGCA
>JANYFX010000005.1 GCA_025359585.1 Rhizobacter sp.
ATCAACCAGTCGTTGATCGTCAGCGGTACCAGCGCCGAGAGTTCAAACGCCGCGATCACGCAGCTACTGCAAGGGCTGCAGAGCGGTGTGCTCCGGGGCGAGGAGTTCAACAGTGTTCTTGAGCAAAGCCCACGCCTCGCGCGAGCGCTTGCCGACGGTTTGGGTGTGACCATCGGCGAACTGCGCAAGCTGGCCGAGGCCGGGCAACTGACCAGCGAGACGGTCATTCGTTCGCTGCAGGGACAGGCCGCCGCGATTCAAACCGAGTTTGCGAAGCTGCCGCCGACCATCGGCCGCTCGATTCAGTCGCTGTCAAACGCATGGACGCAGTACATCGGCGAGGCGTCAAACGCCACCGGTGCGAGCGCCACGGTAGCGCGTGCGATCGACCTGGTATCGAAGAACCTCGACACGCTCGGCACGCTGCTATTCAGCGCCGGGAAGGCCGCGCTCGCATATCAGGCTGTTCGTTTGGCCGGCACGTTCCTCGAGATCGGCACCGCTGCCCGCACGTCGGCCGCCGCCGTCGCTGTGAGCACCGCGGCCGTGACCGCGAACACCGTCGCGTCACAGGCGAACGCTGTGGCCGGGGCTGAGGCTGCGGCGAGCGCTGGCCGGTTCGCTGGTGCGCTCGCTTCGATCAAGCTCTTTTCGCTGGTCGCTGTGGTTACGAACCTGCGCGAGATCGGAACGGCGATCGGCGAAGGTACCGCCAAGCTGTTCGGCTACGGCAAGGTCATTGAAGAAAACGAGCGCAAGCAACAGGCCGACGCCGCAGCAAGTCGGGCCAGCGCCGCAGCCATCGCCCAAGTGGCCCAGGCCCTGCAACTCGCCACCGAAAAATCTCTCGGTCTCACGGACCAAAGCCGCAAGCTGATCGGCGAATTCACCGACGTGGTGACGAAGGGCGGCGAAGCCAGCGACGCGATCGGCAAGCTCACGAAGGCGCTCGAACTCGGGAACCTAGATGGCATCCGCAACGCCGGCACTGCACTCGACGTGCTGGCCCAGCGCGGCAAGATCTCGGGAGCGCAGATTCGCGAGGCGCTGGCGTCGGCGTTGAAAAACGAAGACCTCGCTGTGTTCCGCATCAACGCCCTGGCCGCGTTCGATTCCACGGAGCAAGGCGCCCGCCGACTCCAAGCCGCGATCGATGCGATCAGCAATGAATCGCTCCGCCGCGCCGGCACGTCGTTAGAGGAACTCAGCACGGGGTTCAGCAAGGGCGCCACGTCGGCCATCAACGACGTGGATGCGCTGGCCGCCACGCTGAAAGACCTCAAGCTGACCGGCGACGATACGGGCCGCGCACTGAGCAAGTCGCTCGATACGGCGCTGTCAGCCGCGAACACCGAACGCGCTGTGCAAGCTGTGATTGATCGTTTCGAGGCGCTGGGCAAGCAAGGACTGATCGCTGGCGAGCAACTCGCCGCCGGCTTGGACAAGGCCCGGGAAAAGATCGAAGCTCTCAAACCGGGCATTCAATCGCTAGACGAGGCCCTACGAAACTTCGGGCTTCGCACCCAGACCGAACTGCAGGCCACGGCCGACAAGCTCGGCGCTTCGTATCAGCGCATCGCGTATGACACCCGGGTGTCACTGGCCGATCAGCGCAAAGCGTTTGAGGCGTACTCGGCCGCAGCCATCGCCGCGAACGGGGGTGTGGAGTCCTCGGCCGTGAAGGTGGCCCGCGTGGTGCTGGAAACACGCGAGGCGGCCCTGGGAGCGGGCAAAGCGGGTGCAGAGGCAGGCAAGGCCACGGCTGCCGGTTTCGACACCGCTACGGCCAGCATCAACGCCGCAGCGGGCAGCCTCGATGCGTTCAGTTCAGCCGCCACGAAGGTGCGGAACGCGAACGTGCGTTCGGTGCTCGGCGAGAACAAATATGACGCCGAGGGCTTCGCGACCGACTCGAACGGCCAGCGCATCACCGGCACCGCGCAGGCGAACGTCGGCCCGGGTCAGACCTTCGACGCCAAACAGTTCGCCCGCGACGCTGCACAACAGGCGCTGATCGGGGGCCAACCCCTCGACCCGCAGCGCTACGTGCGAGACACCGGCGGGTCGCCCGTGATCCCTACACGCGCGCCGGCCGACGCAGCACCGCAAGGCACGCCCGTGGCGCCCGCACGCACGCAACCCGAGGCGAAGCCCGCCGGGAGCGCTGCGAGCACCGTGAACATCGTTCTGAACGGCCGCCGCACCGCCGTGGGCATGGCGACGCCTGGGGACGCTACGGCACTCACAGGGCTGTTGCGCGAACTCGCCGAAGCGGCCGCCCGGGCGAACCCGTGAGCGGGCGCGGCGTGGCTACTGTGGCGGTCGACGTGGCCGACCTGTGCGCGTTGCACCAGACCATGCGGGCACTCGATGAACTGGTGCACGCGCAGCCGGCTGAGGTTGACCCATACGATGCGATCAGGGCCGCGCGCGTGCTGTCGCAGGGGATGCTGCGGCGATTGCGCGACTTACAAACGGGGGCGGTGCTGCGGGTGCACGCGTGATCGGGCGCGGTCGCCCCGCTTACTTTGGAGGGGTAGGTGCAGGCGCCGGCAATGGGGCCGGGGCCGACACAGGGGGCGGCGTTTTCAGTGTGACGTACTCGGAGGCCTTTGCGATTACGACACCGAGCACCGTAAAGGCGAAGCCCAAGACCGCAGCTCCCCCAATGATCATGTTCTTCCACTTCACCAAGTCGTCAACCTTGCCCTTGAGTCCGTCAAGCGAAGTTTTCATTGAGTGAACGTTCGCGTTCAATTCCCCGACCGACTTGTGCAATTCCATAACTGCCTGCAGCGTGAAGTCGTGGCTGGGCGCACCCAGGCCAACGCTGTAGGGGGTAGACACTGGAGCCTGCGGAACGGTCTCCGCATCCGCGGGGCGGCGCGTGCGGGGGGCACTCACCGTGGGTTCTCGATCCGCGTTTTCAGCCACTCCCAAATCGTCGTTGGCGCGCGGCCGTAATACGACCCCACTGTGGTCACCATCGCTGATCCCAATGTGGGCTTGAAGTCCGATTCCGGGGACGTTAAGCCCACTTGATTTGACACTTCGATACTCGTGCCCTTCGATGTGATCAACCAGCCTGCACGCCCTGGTAGTTCAAGGAAGTCCTCCGCAGCGACGTTCGCGCGAATAGCTTCGCCGACCTGATCGGCGTTGTGACCTAGCGGCGTAACAAGAAAGACAGGCATGGATTAAGTGTCCCACATTGTTGTTCTGCGGTCGTGACGCGAGGGGACTGCGATCGTGGGGTTTGACGCAGCCGCGCCTCATCTCCCGGGCATCTCCCCGCCTTGTCTGGAGGCCCAAAAAGTTAGGGCCCGCTCACTGGCGGGCCCTTTCATTTAGTGGTGGAGAGGATGAGGATCGAACTCACGACCTTCGCATTGCGAACGCGACGCTCTCCCAGCTGAGCTACCCCCCCACGTGCATCTCTAGTCTAACAAACTCGGGCGGGATCGCCGACCGCCACGATCTCGGCCGCTCCGATATAAAGGCACTCCTGAACACTGACGTGGCGGAGTAACCGATGAGCCGACTCGATCCTGCCTGGCTGGACGTGCAATACAACAACCGTGCTCGCATTCCCGAGCACCCGGGAATTTTCGAGCGTTGGGCCAAGGCTTCGGCGCATGCGCGCGAGCAGTCTTCGTGTCGCATCGATGTGCCCTATGGCGAGGGGCCGAACGAAACGCTCGACGTGTTTCCTGCGGCGCAGGCCGATGCGCCCGTGTTCGTGTTCATCCACGGCGGCTGGTGGCGCTCGTTAGACAAGCGCGACCACTCGTTCATCGCACCCGCGTTCACGCAAGCCGGGGCGATGGTGGTGGTGCCGAACTACGCGCTGTGCCCTTCGGTGAGCATCGAGACGATCGCGCTGCAGATGACGCGCGCGCTGGCCTGGACCTTTCGGCACGCAGCGCAATTCGGCGGCAACCCGCAACGCATCGTCGTGGCCGGGCACTCTGCCGGCGGGCACTTGGCGGCGATGTTGTTGTGTTGCCGCTGGTTGCAGGTCGGGCTGGACTTGCCAGAGCGGCTGGTCGGATCGGCGCTGTCGATCTCGGGCCTGTTCGATCTGGGGCCGGTGTGCCAGACACCCTTTCTGCAGGCCGATCTGCAGCTGACATCGGCGTCTGCAAACCGATTGAGCCCCGCGCTTTTCGCGCCACCCACGGGTACTTTGTACGCGACGGTCGGCGCGAACGAGAGCGAAGAATTTCTGCGCCAGAACACGCTGATCCGCGAAGCCTGGGGCGAGCGCGCGGTGCCGGTGTGCGAGGCCGTGCCGGGCACGAACCACCTCGACGTGTTGCACGAACTGGCCGACCCGCAAGCGCGCCTGCATGGCTTGGCACTGCAGCTTCTCGGGTTAACCCGGAAGGTTTTTGCTTGAAGATAAGAATGCCTATCATTTTTAGCATCCGCATAGCCCGTAGCAATGCACTGCATTGGCCGTTTGTATTGGCGATCGAGGGTGCGCTGGAGTAGCGTCGGGCGTGCCGCTCGTTCGAACGACGACGTGACGGTGGCCGCTTGCAGTTCAACTCACAGGAGATCGACATGGGCTTGAAAGGTTCGAAGACCGAGCAAAACCTGAAAGACGCCTTCGCGGGCGAATCGCAGGCCAACCGGCGCTACTTGTACTTCGCAAACAAGGCCGACATCGAGGGCCAGAACGACGTGGCTTCGCTGTTCCGTTCCACCGCCGAAGGCGAGACCGGCCACGCACACGGCCACCTCGAATTCCTCGAAGCGGTGGGCGACCCGGCGACCGGCTTGCCGATCGGATCGAGCCGCCAGAACCTCGCCGCTGCTGTCGCCGGCGAGACGCACGAGTACACCGACATGTACCCGGGCATGGCCAAAAGCGCGCGCGACGAAGGCTTCGACGAGATCGCCGACTGGTTCGAAACGCTCGCCAAGGCCGAGCGCTCGCACGCCAACCGCTACCAGAAGGCGCTCGACGCGCTGGTGGACTGACGCGCGCATTGCGCTCACCGAACAGGGGGCTTCGTGCCCCTTGTTCGTTGCAATTTCGGCTTTGCCACCAGGACATTCGATGACGACACGCGAAGGCAATCTCGAAGCACCCACGCGCCACCCGGTCGACTGGAAGAACCCGGATTTCTATGACCAAGCCTCGTGCGAAAAGGAGATGGAGCGCATCTTCGACATCTGCCACGGTTGCCGCCGCTGCGTGAGCCTGTGCCAGTCGTTCCCGACACTCTTCGATCTGGTCGACGCCACCACCGACGGCGAAGTGCACGGCGTGGAGCACAAGAACTTCTGGAGCGTGGTCGACCAGTGTTACCTGTGCGACCTCTGTTACATGACGAAGTGCCCGTACACGCCGCCGCACCCATGGAACCTCGACTTCCCGCACACGATGCTGCGCGCCAAGGCGATCAAGTTCAGGAACGGTGAGGTGGGCGCGGGCGAAAAGCTGCTGGCGTCGACCGACACGCACGGCCAGTTCGCCGGTATTCCGGTCGTGGTGCAGATCGTCAATGCGTTGAACAAGACGAAGGCCGTGCGCAAGGTGCTCGACAGTGCCTTGCATGTGCACCCCGATGCGTGGCTGCCAGAGCTGGCCACGAAGCGCTTCCGCTGGAGCGCCGAAAAGGACAGCGCCGCCACACCGGTCGTGAACGGCGAGCGCACCCCCGGCAAGGTGGCGATCTATTCGACCTGCTACGTCAACTACA
>JANYFX010000021.1 GCA_025359585.1 Rhizobacter sp.
GTTGAACAGCGCGGCCTGTACCCCGGTCAGCAGCCCGTTGTGCCAGAACCCGCCGTCGCCCATGATCGCCAGCGTGCGCCGCTGCATCATCGGCGAGACACCGGCGCGGCTCGCCAGGCTCATGCCGTAGCCGAGGATCGAATGGCCCGACGAGAACGGCTCGAAGGTGGCCAGCGCGTGGCAGCCGATGTCGGCGGCGATGTGTACCGGCCCGACTTCCTGCTGCGCCAGCTTGAGCGCGCTGAAGACCGGGCGCTCGGGGCAGCCGATGCAAAAGCCCGGCGGCCGTGCCGGCAAAGCACCGATGCTTTGGGCGACGGCGCCACGCCGCTCGTCGTTGCCCGCAAGCCAGGCCCGCGCCGCACTCAGGTCAACGTGTGGCAGGTAGTGTTCGACAAATTTGACGAGCCCGCGCGCGACCACTTCGACCGTGTATTCACCGGCCGGTGGCAACCAGTCCTTGCCATGCACCTGCGTCTGCAGGTCACGCTTGCGCAAGGCGAGGCCGATGTCTTTTTCGATGTACTCCGGGTTGCCTTCTTCGAGCACCAGTACCGCGAGTTTGCTTGCGCAGAAGCCGGAAAGTTCCGAAGGCGCCAACGGGTAAGTGACGTTGAGCACCTGGATCGGAATATCACTCGCGCCGAACGAGTCGGCGAGGCCCAGATGCTGCAGCGCGCGCTGTATCGCGTTGTACAAACCACCCTGCACGATCAGGCCGACCTCGTTGAAGCGTGCACCCGGGAGCACCTCGTTCAGCCCGTGCTCCACGATGTAGCGCTGCGCCGCCGGAATGCGCTGCTCGATCTTCAGCTTCTCGTGCCGAAAGGTCACCGGCGGGTGCGCGAGCCGCATGTAGTCGAAGCCGGCCGGCTCTTCGATCAACTGCTTTGTCGAGAGCTTCGGCGCCACGTTGTCCTTGCATTCGAAGCGCCCGCGCACATGGCAGGCGCGGATGCGCAGCTCCATCACCGCCGGCATGTTCGAGGCTTCAGACATCGCGAACGCGTGCTCGACCATCCGCACCATGTTGCCGAGTTCGGGCCGCGGGTCGAGCAGCAGCAGCGTCGACTTGAGCGCGTAGGCATGCGTGCGCTCCTGGATCACGCTGGCGCCTTCGCCGTAGTCTTCGCCCACGACGATCAAGGCGCCGCCCTTGACGCCGGGCGAGGACAGGTTGGACAAGGCATCTGCCGCGACATTGGTGCCGACTATGGACTTCCAGGTCACCGCGCCGCGCAGCGGGTAGTGGATGGAAGCGCCCAGCATGGCGGCGGCGGACGCCTCGTTGGCGCAGGCCTCCACATGCACGCCGAGTTCGTCCATGTAGCCCTTGGCCTGCACCATCACGTCCAGCAGGTGCGACACCGGCGCGCCCTGGTAGCCGCCCACATAGGCTACGCCCGACTGCAAAAGCGCCTTGGTGATGGCCAGGATGCCCTCGCCATGAAAAGTCTGGCCGGCGCCCAGGCGCAGCGATTCGATCTCGGTACTGAATGAAACTTCCACGCTGTCCCCAACTGTTCTGGTGCTGGGCAGTGTCCCCGGCCTGCGTTTATTAATCAATAAAATAAAGGCACTAAGCGGTATTCATTCAATGCATATCAAGGACATAGACCTCAACCTGCTGCGCCTGTTCGACGCGGTTTACCGCGCGCGCAACGTGAGCCGTGCCGCCGAGTTGCTGGACCTGACCCAGCCCGCGGCAAGCCAGGGTCTGATGCGGCTGCGCCTGCTGATCAAGGACCCGCTGTTCGTGCGCCGCGCAGGCGGTGTGTACCCCACACCCAAAGCCGGCCAACTGGCTGACGCGGTGCGCCAGGCCCTGGGCATCATCGAGCAGGCGCTGGGCCAATCGGTGCTGTTTGATCCGCTACAGGCGCGCAAGTTGTTCCGCATCCACATGAGCGACATAGGTGAAGCGCGCTTTCTGCCCGAGTTGATGGTCGCCCTGCGCGCGGCTGCACCCGGTGTGCGCCTGGAAACATTACCGGTACCGGCGGACGATATCGCCTCGGCGCTGGACAGCGGGCGCATCGATTTTGCGTTTGGCTTTTTGCCTACGGTCAAGGAGACCGAACGCGTCGAACTGCTGAAAGACCGCTACATCGTGCTGCTGCGCGAAG
>JANYFX010000024.1 GCA_025359585.1 Rhizobacter sp.
CCGACCACGCGCGGCCCACCGGGGTGCACGCAGGTGATGTCTTCGTCGTCGGACCACACGGCCATCAGCCGCTCGATGTCACCGCGCTGCAGCGCTTCGTAGAACTGCTGCTCGATCTCGTCGGGCGAGGCCAGGGGCGCCATCGTTTTGCTTCGGGCCATGGGCTCTCCTGCAGTTCAGCGAAACACCACGGTCTTGTGACCGTTGAGCAAGACACGGTGTTCGACGTGCCAGCGCACCGCGCGCGCCAGCACCACGCTTTCGATGTCGCGCCCGACCGCGGTGAAGTCTTCGGGGCTGAGCGCGTGATCGACCCGCTCCACGTCCTGCTCGATGATCGGCCCTTCGTCGAGCTCTGGCGTCACGTAGTGCGCGGTCGCGCCGATCTGCTTCACGCCGCGCGCGTGGGCCTGGAAGTACGGCTTCGCACCCTTGAAGCCAGGCAGGAAGCTGTGGTGGATGTTGAGCGCGCGGCCTTTCAGGAAAGCGCAGAACTCGGGCGAGAGGATCTGCATGTAGCGTGCGAGCACGACCAGATCGACGTGCAACTCTTCGACCAGCTTCTCCACCTGCAACTCCTGCGCGCGTTTGTCGGCGGGCGCAGCGCCCGCTTTCAGCGGCAGATGGTGGAAGGGCACGCCGTGCAAGGCACACAGGTCGGCGAAATCCGGGTGGTTCGAAACCACGCCCACCACTTGCGCCGGCATCTGGCCGGTGTCGCAGCGGAACAGCAGGTCATTCAGGCAGTGGCCGTGCTGGCTGACCATCAGCAGCAGGCGCGGTTTGCGGGCCAGCGCGTAGACCTGAGTGTCCATGTCGAACTTCTTGCGCAATGGCGCCATCAATGCCAGCAGCGCGTCGCAGCCGGAAAGCGCCTCGGGCGCTTCGAAGTGCACTCGCATGAAGAACAGGCCGCTGCTGTCGGCGTTCAGCACATCGCCGAACTGCTGCGAGTCGACGATGTTGCAGCCGGCCTCATACAACAAACCGGAGACGGCGTAGACGATGCCCTTGGTATCTCGACAGGACAGGGTGAGAACGAATTCGCGAGGGCTGGACATAAGGTACGCTTCTGAGCTTCTTCGATTGTACGAAGCCCGCCCTCGCGCCGCGCCTGTTGCCGGCGCATGTCAGCCCTCACACCGATTCGCCTTACCGCGCCGCCCCCGAACCCCATGGCCACACCGCAAAGCGACTGGACCGAACGCAGCCTCGAGCTCTCGAAGCTGCTCGCGCGCGCTGGCCTGGGCGACCGCGCGGCATTTGCCACGCTTTACGAGCGAACCAGCTCGCATCTGCTCGGCGTGGTGCTGCGTATCCAGAGAGACCGGGCCCAGGCCGAAGACATTCTGCAGGAGGTGTATGTCAACGTCTGGCGCGCGGCGCAGAGTTTCGATGCGGCCCAGAGCCAACCTTTGACCTGGCTGAGCAGCATCGCGCGCAACCGCGCGATCGACAGCCTGCGCCGCACGCAAACCCAGCCGCAATTCCGCTCCACCATCACTTCCAGCACCGACGAAGAGGAAACCGACGTGTACGACACCGTGGCCGACAGCGCGCCCGGCCCGCTCGATCTGCTGAGCCGGGCCTCGGATGCCCGCGCCCTGTCGTCGTGCATGCAGGCCTTGAGCGCGCAGCAGCGGCAGAGTGTCGCGCTGGCCTTCTTCGACGGCCTGAGCCACGCCGAAGTGGCCGAGCAGATGCGCCAGCCGCTGGGCACCGTCAAGTCGTGGGTGCGGCGCGCGTTGATGTCGCTGAAGAGCTGCCTCGAGTCGGCGGTGCAGCGCGACGAACAACAACCGGGGGCCTGAGATGGACTACAGCCGCCCCGAACTCGCCGACCGCCTTGCCGCCGAATACGTGGCCGGCACCTTGCGCGGGCCGGCGCGCCGCCGCTTCGAAGCCCTGCTGCCGGCGCATGCCGCGCTGCGCGCCGCCACGCGGGCGTGGCGAGACCGGCTGATGCCGCTCACGTCTGTCGTCACGCCCGAGAAGCCTTCCGCCGCCGTCTGGCAAAAGATCGAACAACGGATTCAGCCGGCGCGCGCGCCTGCGGCAACGGCGCCCACCGGCTGGTGGCAGCAGCTGGCGTTCTGGCGCGCCTTCTCGGGCATCGCCGCCGTGGCGGTCGTGAGCCTGTCGGTGCTGCTCGCCAACCCCGAGCCGGCACAGGCGCCGATCATCGTGGTGCTTTCGTCCACCGCCCCGGCGGAAGGTGGTGCGGTGGTGCCGGCCTCGTTTGTCGCCAGCATCAGCGGCGACGGGCGCACGGTGGTGACAAAGCCGCTCGTCAACGTCAGCGTCGAAGCGAACCGCGTGCTCGAACTCTGGGCCGCGGCAGGCAGCGGCGCGCCGCGTTCGCTCGGCTTGATCTCGGCGAACGGCGCGAGCGCGTTCACGAAAGCCACGCTGCCGGCCGGCACCGACCACCTGGCCGTGAGCCTGGAGCCGCCGGGCGGCTCGCCCACCGGCGCACCGACCGGGCCGGTGTTGTTCGTTGGGAAGCTGACGCTGTAGCTCAGGGCGCGGCGAGCGCCTGGCTCAAGGCGCTTTCCACGCGCATCGGGCTCAGTTCCGTCAAACAGCGGTAGTGGCCGAAGCGGCAGGTGCGCTCGAAACACGGCGAGCATTCGAGCTGCAACTCTTCCTTCAGCCACAGCACCCGGGCGCGGGGGTTCAGCGGCGGCGTGTGCTCGGGGCTGGTCGAACCGAACACGGCCGCCTGCGGCACACCAAAGGCCGCGGCCACGTGCATCAGGCCCGAGTCGTTGCTGACCACGCCACGCGCAGCCGCGATCAGCGCCATCGCGTCGATCAGCGCGGTCTTGCCGGCCATCACGACGCAGGCACCGGGCGCTGCGGCGGCGATTTCTTCGCACAGGGCAGCCTCTTTGCCCGAACCCATCAGCAGCACCGGCTGGCCGTGTTGTGCAAACAGCGATGCGGCGAGTGATGCGTAGTGCGCCGCCGGCCAGCACTTGGCCGGGCCGTATTCGGCGCCTGGGGCGAAGGCCCAGTAGGCGCGCGGCCGCACGCCGGCAGCGAGCGTAGCGGCTTGCAACACCGCAGCGTCGAACCGCAGCTGCGGGCGTTCGTTCAATGGCACCGGCTCACCGGCCAGCGCGCTGTAAAACGCGACCATCGGTGGCCGGCCCGCCGGGCTCTTCAGGCGCTGGTTCAACAAGACGTAGCGGCCTTCGCCCTGATAACCCACCCGCTTCGGAATGCCGGCCAGCCACGGGATCAGCGCCGACTTCAGCGAGTTGGGCAGCACATAGGCCACGTCGAATCGGCCGCGCAATTGCGCCGCGACGCGCTTGCGTTCGGCCCAGTCGAGGCGGCCGTGCGCAAACGGCAGGTCGATCACCTTACTCACCTGCGGCATCGCGCGGTACACCGGCGCGACCCAGGGCAAGGCGGCCACCGAGAGTTGTTCACCACGCGCCGACAAACGTGCCAGCAGCGGCTCGGTCATCACCGCGTCGCCGATCCACTGCGGCGCCACGATGAGGCTGCGTGTCATCGGCTAACGCTCAATGGGCGTGGACTTTTTCGCCAGCCTTCAGCTTGTAGACCGTGCCGCAGTACGGGCACTTGCCCACGCCCGTGGTGGCTACATCGATGAACACGCGCGGGTGGGTGCTCCACAGCGCCATCTTCGGGTTCGGGCAATACACCACGCCCGGGCCTTGCAGGTCGTGCGCGGTGACTTCGATCGGAGCCTGTTGTTTGCTGTCGCTCATGGTCTCAAACCTTGGTCAGCCATTCGGCGTATTTGGGGTTGCGGCCGTTCACGATGTCGAAGAACGCGCTCTGGATCTTCTCGGTGATCGGCCCGCGCGAACCGGCGCCCAGCTCGATGCGGTCGAGCTCGCGGATCGGCGTGACTTCGGCGGCCGTGCCGGTGAAGAAGGCTTCGTCCGAGATGTAGACCTCGTCGCGCGTGATGCGCTTCTCGACCAGCTTCAAGCCCAGGTCGTTGCAGATCGCGAGGATCGTGTCGCGCGTGATGCCGTTGAGCGCACCGGCCGACAGGTCCGGCGTGTAGACCACGCCCTTCTTGATGATGAAGATGTTCTCGCCCGCACCTTCGCTGACGAAACCGGCCGAGTCCAGGAGCAGCGCTTCGTCGTAGCCTTCTTCGGTCACTTCCATGTTGGCCAGGATCGAGTTGGTGTAGTTGCTCACCGCCTTGGCCTGCGTCATCGTGATGTTGACGTGGTGGCGGGTGAAGCTCGAAGTCTTCACGCGGATACCGCGCTTCAGGCCTTCTTCACCGAGGTAGGCGCCCCAGGGCCAGGCCGCGACCATCAGGTGGATGGTGTTGCCTTTCGGGCTGACGCCGAGTTTTTCGGAGCCGATCCAGACCAGCGGGCGCAGGTAGCAGGACTCGAGCTTGTTCTCGCGCACGACGAGCTTTTGCGCGTCCATCACCTGCTCGGGCGTGAACGGAATCTTCATGCGCAAGATCTTCGCGCTGTTGAAGAGCCGCTCGGTGTGTTCGCGCAGGCGGAAGATCGCCGTGCCGTTCACGGTGTTGTAGGCCCGCACGCCTTCGAAGGCGCCGCAACCGTAGTGCAGGGTGTGGGTGAGCACGTGGATCTTGGCGTCGCGCCAGTCCACCAGCGTGCCGTCCATCCAGATCTTTCCGTCACGATCGGCCATCGACATGGCGGGTCTCCTTGGGTCGGCCCCGAAGGAGTCGGGGCGCGGGAGACGATTCTATTCGGGGCGGCTCCGGCCGCCTCGGCAGCAACGCCGGTTCAGCGGGCGTCGGCCTGGCCGCCGAAGAAGTGCTGGAACACGTCGGGCTCGATCACTTCGCGCATCGACAGGCCGGTCAGCGTTTCACGAAACGGCTCGGAGGGCGCCAGCGCGTCGAGGTCGGCAGGCATGGTCGCGTCCCATGGCGACTGGAACGAGGTGCTCGCCTCGAACCCCGACACCGTGTTGGCCGCATCGCGCGCCCAGCTGCCGCGGGTGACGAGGCGGCGCGAGAGCGAGCCGGCCAACGAGGGCAGCTCTTCCCATTCGATCGCGCCACCGTAGGCGACGGCGCGATGCTGGGCTGCGAAATACTGTTTGGGCTGGGCGTGGCTCATGGTGTGTGGCTTTCGAGTCGGTATGTGAAGCGTATCGGCAGCAGGCCCGGTTTCATTGACCGATAAGCGGGTGTTGGCGGCGCCAGTTCGCACTGCGGGCGCCCCGATCGTGAAGAAGTACAGCAACGCGACCCCGCTGCGGCTTGACGCCACAATGCAAAGCATGCCGCGCCTGCAAACCCTGCCCGCTGCGCTCGAACCGGCGCCCGCCACCACGGCAAAGCGGGTGCGCGGCGTGCCGGCCGACCCGCAGAAGTTCGCGGTGAATGTGCGCAAGAGCCGCATCGATGGCCAGGGTGCGTTCGCCGCCGAGCCCATTCCCGCGCGGCGCAAGATCGGCGAGATCCGCGGCGAAGCCATCAGCGTGAAAGAAGCGCGGCGACGCGCCAAGGGCGTGGCACGCATCATGATCGTCGAGCTGAGCGAACGCCGCGCGATCGACGCCTCGCAGTCCACCGACCCGCTGCGTTTCACCAACCACTCGTGCCAGCCCAACGCGGTGCTGCGCATTCGCCAGGGCCGGGTCGAGTTCTATGCAATGCGCGACGTGGCGGTGGGCGAAGAGCTCACAGCCAACTATGGCGAGACCCACCACGAAGGCAAACTGCGCTGCCGTTGTGGTGCGCCGGCTTGCATCGGCCGGCTCTGACGGCGGGAAGAAGCGCCGACAACTGGCGCCTGGCCGCGAATCGTGGCTACAGATTGGCGGGCTTCATCCGAAATCGAGGCACGGACCCACCGACGCTGTTGTCGTGCGGGCGGACCGCATCCTTTCATTTCAAACCACTGCTCACAAGCACCTGCCCACCGTGGACCTGTTCGATACAGCACCGTCGTCGCGCTGGCCGGCCTGGCTCGGCGCCGCGTTCGGCTCGCTGAAGCTGCGCATCACGCTCGGCGCCATCGCCGGCCTGGTACTGGGCGTGGGCTTGTCGACCGCAGGGCTGGTGCGCCAGGCCGAACGCGACACACTTTCGGCGCAGCGCTACCGCGAGATGAGCGAGGCGGTGCGCACCGCCAGCGTGCTGTCCCAGCACGTCGTCGACCTGCAACGCGCTCTGGTCGCCACGGCAGCGCGGCTCGACCCCGCGACGCTGGCAGACCGCGATCGGCTCGCCGCGTTCATGGAGTCGCAGCCGGTGCTGCGCGGCCTGTTCGCGAACCTTTTCGCTGCCACGACAGACGGGCGCATGCAGGTGTATGCCGACCCGAGCGGCGTGCGCCACCCCGAGGTGAACCTGGCCGATCGCGCGTACTTTCAGCGCACGATTTCCGAGCAGCGCGCGATCGTGTCGGAGCCGGTGCCGGGCCGGGTGCTGAGCGAACCGGTGATCGTGTTCACCGCGCCGCTGCGGGCCGAAGGCCAGGTCCACGGTGTATTCGGCGCGGCGCTGCGGCTGGCCAGCCGCGACCTGCTGGCCGACCTGACCGATGGGGTCGACTCCGAAGGCGGCGCCGTGACCATCGTGACCGACACACAGGGCCGCATCCTGGCGCACCCGGCACGGGCCAGGCTGCTGCAATCGCTGGCCAGCGAAGAGCGGCTGTCGCAGGCGTTTGCCCACTGGTTGGACACCGGCAGCGCGGCGGAGCCTTCTGGCATCAACCTGCCACAAGCCGACGAACTGGTCAGCGCCGCCGGTGTGGCCGGCACCGACTGGGTGGTGTGGCGCGCCGTGCCGCAAGCCGAGCTGCTGGCACCGCTGCGCGCCGCGCGGCGCCAGGCGCTGCTGTGGGCCGCCGGCCTGATCGTGATCGTTTCCCTGTCGACACTGCTGCTGCTCTGGTGGCTGCTGCGGCCGCTGACACAACTCGAACACCGCGCCCAGCACCTGTTCGACGGTTCGCAAGACGCCCACGCCGGCTGGCCCGACGTGGGCGGCGAGCTCGGACGCCTGGCGCGTGTGCTGCGCCATGTGGGCGCAGAGCGCGCGCAGCTCGAAGCCTTCAACACCGGTCTGCTGCAAAAGCTCGGCTCGGTGATGGGCGCCGCGCCGGTGGGCATCTGCTTCACGCGGGCGCAGCGCTTCGAACTCGTCAGCGCCGAGTTCTGCCGCCTGTTCGGGCGCGCCGAACATGAGATCGTGGGCCAGCCGACGCGGCTCATCTACGCGTCGAATGCCGACTTCGAAGCGGTCGGGCCGCAGGTCAGCCAGGCCTTCGCGGCAGGCGAGCCTTACGTTGGCGAGTGGGAAATGCTGCGCGCCGACGGCACGCGTTTCTGGGCCTGCCTGCGCGGCTCACCGGTCGACAAGGTCGAGCGCGGCGCCGGCACGATCTGGACCATCAACGACATCGGCGACGACATCAAAGAGCGCGAGCGGCTCGAGTGGTCGGCCACGCACGACGTGCTCACCGGCCTGGCCAACCGCAAGGTGCTCGACCACCGGCTGCAGGCCGTGTTCGAAGCCATGCCACGCTCGGTGCCGGCCGCGATCGTGATGATCGACCTCGACCACTTCAAGCCCATCAACGACAGCGCCGGCCACGCCGCCGGCGACGCCGTGCTCAAGGCCGTGGCGGCGGCCATCGCGTCACAGGTGCGCGCCAGCGACCTCGTGGTGCGCATGGGCGGCGACGAATTCGCCTTGCTGCTCGAACGCTGCACGCCCGAGGTGGCAATGCGCATCGCCGAGAACGTGCGCGCCGCCGTGGCGGCCATGGCCTTGCCGTGGCAGGAGCGCACGCTGCGCGTGGGTGCCAGCGTGGGCGTGGCCGCGCTCGTGGCCGAAACGCGCGACGCCGCGTCGTGGCTGGTCGATGCCGATGCCGCGTGTTACGACGCCAAGGCGAACGGGCGCAACACGGTGCGTGCTGCGGTGCGCCCGATGCTGCGCGGCAGCGCCATGGGAAACGAGGCCGACGAAATGGACACCGACACGCAGGACTAATCCGCCCGGTCCCACGGCGGCACGCCCTGAAAGGCCTGCGCCAGAAAATCGATCATCACCCGCACCTTCGCGCTCACGTGGCGCCGGCTCGGGTAGACCGCGAGCACGTCGATGTCGGGCATGCGGTAGCCGGGCAGCAAGGGCACGAGGCGTCCGACGCGCAGGTCGGGGCCGATCAGAAAGCTCGGCTGCCAGATCACACCGCGCCCCGCGAGCGCCGCCGCACGCGCGGTGTCGCCGTTGTTGGTGTGCATCACGCACGCCACCTTCACCGCATGGTCGGCGCCTTGCGCATCGGCGAAGTGCCACTCGTCGGCGGTGGCCGCGTAGGTGTAGCCGATGCAAGCGTGCCCGGCCAGATCGGCCGGCGTTTTCGGCTTGCCGTGTTTGCGCAGATAGGCCGGCGACGCGCAGACGATGTTGCGCGAGGCCGCGAGCTTGCGCGCCGCGTGCGCGGTGGAGCCGCTGCGCGAAATGCGGATCGCCAGGTCGTAGCCTTCTTCGACGATGCCGACGACGCGGTCGATCAGCGCCACGTCGAGCTCGACCTCGGGGTGGCGCTGCATGAACTTCGGCCACAGCGGCGCCAGGTGCAGCACGCCGAAGCTGAGCGGCGCGTTGATGCGCAGGCGCCCGCGCGGCTGCATCGAGGCCGATGCGGTGATGGCCTCGGCCTCGGCCACGTCTTCGAGGATGCTCTTGCCACGCTCGAACAGCGCCTCGCCACTTTCCGTCAGCGACAGCTTGCGCGAGCTGCGGTTGAGCAGCCGTGTGCCGAGGTGCGCTTCGAGGTCGGTGATGTAGCGGCTGACGTTGGCGGGCGAGGTGTCGAGCGCCAGCGCGGCACGCGCGAAACCGCCCCTTGACGCAACCGCCACGAAAACCTCGATCGCACGCAGACGGTCCATGGCGGGCTCCTTGAATCACAAAAGCTGAACCGATTGTGCAGTCTTGCTGCCTTGTTGCCAGCAAAGCTGACTCTTAGAGTTCAACCCATCGGCAACACGCCGACGAAACCACCAACAACCCCCTGGAGAAACAGCATGAAAAGACTCACCGGCAAGCGCACCCTGATCACCGGCGGCACCAGCGGCATCGGCCTGGAAACGGCGCGCCAGTTTCTGGCCGAAGGTGCACGCGTGGCCGTGACCGGCACCAACCCCGAAACCCTGGCCGCCGCCCGTATCGCGCTCGGCCCCGACGCGCTGATCCTGCGTGCCGATGCGGGCAGCGTGGCCGGGCAACAGGCCCTCGCGCAGACGCTGAAGGAAAACTTCGGCCAGCTCGACGCCGTGTTCATCAACGCCGGCGTGGCCGAATTCCGCCCGCTGGCCGACTGGGACGAAGCCGCGTTCGACCGCAGCATCGCCGTCAACCTGAAAGGCCCGTTCTTCCTGATGCAGGCGCTGCTGCCGCTGCTGGCGAACCCGGCTTCGGTGGTGCTGAACACGTCGATCAATGCCCACATCGGCATGCCGACCTCGAGCCTCTACGCGGCCACCAAGGGCGGGCTGCTGACGCTGGCGCGCACGCTCTCGGGCGAGCTGATCGGGCGCGGCATTCGTGTCAACGCGATCAGCCCGGGGCCGGTGGCGACCCCGTTGCACGGCAAGCTCGGCATGGGGCCGGACGAGCTCAAGGGCCTGATCGCGCAGATCCCGGCGGGGCGGCGCGGCGAACCGAGCGAGATCGCGAAGGCCGTGGTGTTTCTTGCCTCCGACGAATCGGCGTTCACGGTCGGCAGCGAGCTGGTCATCGACGGCGGCATGAGCACGCTGTGACGCGTGGCGGGCCGCTCGCCAGGCGGCCCGTCGTGTTCGTCAGCCCGGCGGCTTGCGAAAGACGACCACGTGCTGCCACGGCAAACCGGTCGCCGTGCGCTCCCAGTTCAAGGCCAGCACACCGGCCTCGCGCCGCACCTGCGCTTCGCTCATCTTGTGCAACGCCTTGATCGGCACGCGCGGGTCTTCGGCGCGGTACTCGACGAACACGACCCGACCGCCGGGCTTGAGCGCACGCACGATGCTGGCCAGCACCTCGCGCGGGAATTCGAGCTCGTGGTACACGTCGACCATGATCGCGAGATCGACGCTCGACGCTGGCAAGCGCACGTCGTCCAACGCTCCGAGCACCGGCTTGACCTGCGCCAGAGCAGCCTTCGCCGCCAGCGACTGCAGCATGCGGATCATCTCGGGTTGCACGTCGACCGCGTAGACCACGCCCGCGGGCCCGACCAGCGCGGCCATGCGGCGCGCAATGTAGCCGGTGCCCGCACCGATGTCGGCCACCACCATGCCGGGTTTCAGCGCGAGTTCGGGCAGCAACAGGTCGGTGCGCTCCTCGCGTTCGCGTTCTTCACGCTCGAGCCAGGCCGCGCCCTGCCAACCCATCACCTGCGCGATCTCGCGGCCCATGTAGCGCTTGCCGATGCCGTCGGCGCTCGGCGGCTTCTGTTCGTAGGCGGGCGGCGCTTCGGCCGATGATGCGGGCACGGCACAGGCCAGCATCAGCAGCACAGCCCACAGGGAATGCCCGATCCGCGCGCGCTTCATTTCAGAGCCGATCGAGATAGGTGAACGTGCCGGAACGTTTCACTTCGGTCGCAGCCTCGGTCAGCCCCGCCATCGCGGCTCGGTAGAGCGACGTGGCCAGGCTGACCCGGCGCACGCCCGCCGCCTGCAATTCGGCCACGCTGAACGATTTGCCCTTGATGCTGACCATGAAGCTGAACGGCTTCGACAGCGACGCGCACACCGTGCGCACCGCCGCCAGATCGGGCAGGCCGGGCGCGAACAGCACGTCGGCACCGGCTTTCTCGAAGGCCTGCAGGCGCCGGATCGTGTCGTCGAGGTCGAGGTGGCCGCGCAAGTAGTTTTCCGACCGCGCCGTCAGCGTGAACGGGAACGCGTGCGTGCGTGCCGCTTCGGCTGCGGCCGCCACACGCTCGACCGCGTGGTTGAAGTCGTAGAGCGGCTTGGCCGCATCGCCACTCGCGTCTTCGATCGAACCGCCGACGAGGCCCACCTCACCGGCAAGGCGGATCGTCAGCGCTGCATCGGCTGGCGTGTGGCCGAAGCCGTTTTCCAGATCGGCCGCCACCGGCAGATCGGTCGCCGCCGCGATGGCGCGGCCGTGCGCCAGCGCTTCGTCGCGCGTGATCTGGCCGTCGCGCCGGCCGAGCGCCATCGCGCATGCGGCGCTCGAGGTGGCGAGCGCTTCGAAGCCGAGTTTGGCCAGGATCAGCGCCGAGCCGGCGTCCCACGGGTTGGGCATCACGAACAGCGCCGGGCCGCGGTGAAGCGCTGCGAAGCGCTCGGCCTTCTGGGCCTGGGTCGATGGCGGTGCGGATGGTGAAGTGCTGGTCATGAGGAGCCTCCTGTGCAACCGATTCTGACGCGTCGGCCAGAATGCGCTCACCTCATGGAAACCATTGCCGTCATCGACTTCGAAACCACCGGCATCTCGCCAGGCCAGGGCGCGCGGGCGACCGAGATCGCGGCCGTGCTGGTGCAAGGCGGGCAGATCGTCGGGCGTTTTCAAAGCCTGATGAACAGCGGCGCGTGGGTGCCGCCCTTCATCGAACAACTCACCGGCATCACCAACCGCATGCTGCAGACCGCGCCACCGGCGCGCGCGGTTATGCACGAGGTGGCGCGTTTCACCAAAGGCTGCCCGCTGGTCGCGCACAACGCGGCCTTCGACCGCGGCTTCTGGCAGGCCGAACTGGAGCGGGCCGAGTGCGAGCCCGATGCGGCGCACGTGTTCGCGTGCACAGTGCTGCTGTCGCGCCGGCTCTACCCGCACGCCGACAACCACCGTCTGGGCACGCTCGCCAAGCTCCACGCGCTGCCGAGCGCGGGGCGCGCGCACCGGGCGCTGGCAGATGCGGAAGTGACGGCACATCTGTTGGCGCCGACCGCGAATTGACCCACTTATGACGGTTGTGCCGATCTCAAAGTGACCCGGGTGTTCAGCCTACCCTGCTGTTTTTTTGAGCAGCGG
>JANYFX010000066.1 GCA_025359585.1 Rhizobacter sp.
CGCCACGCCACCAGCGACTGGATGGAGATCGAGAAGCAGCGTGGCATTTCGGTCGCGTCGAGCGTGATGCAGATGGAGTACCGCGACTGCGTCATCAACCTGCTCGACACACCGGGCCACCAGGACTTTTCCGAAGACACCTACCGCGTGCTGACGGCCGTGGACGCGGCGCTGATGGTGATCGACGCGGCCAACGGCGTGGAGCCGCAGACGCGCCGGCTGCTGCAGGTCTGCCGCGCCCGCAACACGCCGATCCTGACCTTCGTGAACAAGATGGACCGCGAGGTGCAGGAGCCGATGGCGCTGATGGACGAGATCGAACGCGAGCTCGGCATGGAGGTCGTGCCCTTCACCTGGCCGGTCGGCATGGGCAAGGCCTTCCACGGCGTGATGGACCTGCGCGAAAAGCGCATGCGCCTGTTCGGCGGCGCCGAGGCCAACAACGGCGAGGAGTTTCTCGACGGGCTGGACAACCCGGCCTACCCGGCGCGCTTCGGCATGCAGTACGAGCAGTCGATGGGCGAGATCGAATTGCTGCGCGACGCTGCGCCCGCCTTCGATCGCGACGCTTTCCTGAAAGGCCACCAGACGCCGATGTTCTTCGGCTCGGCCGTCAACAATTTCGGCGTGCAGGAAGTGCTGGACGCGTTGGTCGATCTGGCGCCACCGCCCGGCGAGCGCGCCGCGATCCAGCGTGTGGTGCAGCCCGACGAGCCCAAACTCACCGGCGTGGTCTTCAAGATCCAGGCCAACATGGATCCGGCGCACCGTGACCGCATTGCCTTCGTGCGCGTGGCCTCGGGCCACTTCAAGCGCGGCATGCGCATCAAGGTGGCGCGCTCGGGCAAGGAGATGCGGCCGAACACGGTGGTGAGCTTCCTGAGCCAGCGCCGCGAGCTGCTCGACGAGGCCTTTGCCGGCGACATCATCGGCATCCCGAACCACGGTGTCTTGCAACTCGGCGACACGCTGACCGAAGGCGAAGCGCTGCAGTACACCGGCCTGCCGTTCTTTGCGCCCGAGATGTTCCGCACGGTCGAAGTGGCCGACCCGCTGCGCACCAAGCAGCTCAAGGCGGGTTTGACTCAGCTTGGTGAAGAAGGCGCGATCCAGGTGTTTCGCCCGGTCGCGAGTTCACTGCTGTTGCTGGGTGCCGTGGGTCAGCTGCAGTTCGAGGTGGTGGCGCACCGGCTCGAACACGAATACGGCGTGAAGGCGCGCATCATGCCGAGCCGTTATCAGGTGGCACGCTGGGTCACGTGCGCGCCCGAAGATGGCGGCGCGAAAGAGCTGCAGCGTTTCGTCGACGGCAATTCGCACCGCGTGGCCTACGACGCCGTGGACGCGCCGACCGTGCTGGTCGAATACGCACCCGAACTGCGCGCCATCGAAGCCAACTGGCCGAAGATCAGGTTCCACGCGCTGCGTGAGCACGCCGGGCTGGTGTTCCAGAAGCAGCTCGATGGGTGAACGACGTTTTGCCGGCAAGCGAAACCTCTGAGCGCTCAACCCAGCGTGTTGGCCCAGACCACGGCACTCGAACTGTTCAAGCTGTAGTTGAGCCCGACGACCGCGACTTCGCCCGCGCGCGCCGACGCTGCCGGAAAGCGCGGCAGGATCAGGATCGAGTCGGTGCGCTGCTGCAGGCCCGAGTCGTAGACCTTCACGTTCGAGCCCGCCGCATAGAGGCGCAGCGTGCAGTTGGCGCTGCGCGAGACCTGGGTCTTGCTCTTTTCGAAGGCCAGCGTTTCGAGTTGCACGCCGCCCACGTCGTCGAACAAGTCCACGTCGAGCGAGACGCTCGAATCGAAGTAATTGATGATGCCCGGAGGCGGCAACGAGCTGAGCCGCGACTGGTCGTTGCCGGTGCCGGGGTAGCGGTAGAACACCGACACGGCCGGCGACACGTTGTCGATGCGCACGCCGTTGAACGTCTGGGTGAAACTGTTCGAGCGCTCGCGAAAGCTGAAGCTGTAGGTGTCGAGCTGCGCTTCGATGCGCGATGTCAGGGCCTGGAAGGGCAGGCCTTGTGCCACGGTGGTGGCGCCGATCGTCACGTCGGCGGCCGGGAACTCGGGGTTCACGTTGAGCACCCAGATGAAACGTGTGGGCGGGGTGTCGTCACCACCTCCCCCGCCGCAACCGGCGAGTGCAGTGGCCGCGCTGGCGGCGAACAGGCCGAGGATCTGGCGGCGGTCGATGGTCATGCACTTCTCCTGTGGGTGTGATGGGTGCGACCTTAACGCAGCCCGGGCCGCTTTCGCGCACCGGGCTGCGCGCGACAATCCGTAAATGACTGTTGCCGCGCCCGCTTCGTCCCGCCTTGCGCTGTACCTCGACCTGGTCCGCTGGAACCGGCCTGCGGGCAGCTGCCTGCTGTTGTGGCCCACGCTCGCGGCCTTGTGGCTCGCGGCGGGCGGCTTCCCGGGCTGGCACCTGCTGATCGTTTTCACGCTCGGCACCTTCCTGATGCGCAGCGCCGGCTGTGCGGTGAACGACGTGGCCGACCGCGACTTCGACAAGCACGTGAAGCGCACCGCGAACCGGCCTGTCACGAGCGGCGCGGTCGGTACCCGCGAGGCCTTGCTGCTCGGCGCCGCATTGGCGTTCGCGGCATTCTTGCTGGTGCTCACGACCAACACCGCCACCATCGCCTGGAGCTTCGCGGCGCTGGCGGTCAGCATCTTCTACCCGTTCACGAAGCGCTTTTTCTCGATGCCGCAGGCGGTGCTCGGCGTGGCCTTCAGCTTCGGCATTCCGATGGCGTTCGCCGCGGTGCGCGGCGAGGTGCCGGCGCTGGCGTGGTGGCTGCTCGTCGGCAACCTGTTCTGGG